>NZ_CAOOSE010000010.1:0-140178 GCF_948499155.1 uncultured Phocaeicola sp.
AGCTCGGTATGTTTTTCATGTAGGGGCAGATTGCATCATCCCCTCATTAAGTCGGTCGTCCTTCTTTTCCGTTCATCCTTACATTTTAATTAAAACACTCACATAATCAATTGGTTAAGAATGACGGCACATTCCCTCATCCTCCCTTCAGCCGCACTTTCCAAGTCCCTTCACAATCCCTTGTGTACTTTCTACACCTCTTTTCAGCCTGCCGTTTTCTGTAGGGGCAGACCCATGTGTCTGCCCGAGAACAGTTCACTTTAAGTTATTGGGGTCATTGGGCGGACACATGGGTCCGCCCCTACCGTAAAGTATTATCGAAAAAGTTCAAAAGCCGGAAGGAGTTTTACAAATGAAAGGAGGCTGAAAGGGCAGTGATGGGATATCCCTTCACTACCGGAACACCCATCAGCAGAGCGTTTCAATGGCTAATGAAAGGAGAAAGGGAGAAACGACGCAATCATCAGTAAATATCGGAATTCGAGATGGGAATCCGTACTTTATCATTTTGGTTCTGAAGGAACAAAGTACTACCGAAAAAGCTGATACTTTTATCTCTGATTTACAATAAGTTACATTTTTCAATGTAGCAATTGTATACTTTAGAATAGTGCAAAAAGTCATCTGTGTACCAAAAGTATCCCCAACATCGTTACACCTCTAAATATTTTGTTTATATTTGCTTCAAACTTCAAAACAATATGAAGATTATGAGAAACACCATCTTGATATTGTGTATACTTGCATTGTCAGGTTGCACAAACCAGTCGAAAAAACAAAGTGATGAAAGTGAAGAGACAGCATTTGTCTTGGATTCCACTATCAGAATCGGCGATGCCATTGAAAAGGCACTTCCATCCATGAAATTATCCGAAGTGGTGGACAGTATCGTATATGTGCCTTTGGAAACAAAAGTATATTTGACCAACGGATTATTACAGTATGTAAAGCCGTATTGGTGTGCCTTTCCCGGACGCTTATTCGATGCTAAAGGAAAATATGTCAAACAAATAGGAAAACTGGGAGGCGGACCGGGAGAAGATACCAGTCCATGGGGCTATATGGTTACCTATGACGAAAAGCGTGGCTTATTCTATACACAGGGAAACAAAATCATACAATATGACAGGAATGGCAAGTTTACAGGAGTAGAAAAGACGATACAATATACAAGCGGAGGCATGATTAGTGGCGGTTCCTTGACGGGTCTGGCAGGTATGGTTACAGCCGACAGCCTATATATGCTTGTCAATTATCCCGATTCTGTATATTGGATGAATACGAATCTCGACATTGTGTATAGCGAACGTATTCCGCTAGACAGCAGTCTGCATCAGCCGGCCAATGTTTATGCTCAAGGTATCCAATATGAGTTTTCAGACTACGACGGACATACCTTATTCTATAATTTCTTCACCGATTGCATGTACACAGTAACTGATAATGGGCTAAAAGTGAGATGGAAATTTGATATGAAAGATTTAGGGCCGGATAAACGTGCTTTCCTCAATGACTATATAACATATATTACAGGAATGGTGAAGATATCACGCCAGGCAAAGGGGGATGAAAAGACTAAAAAACTTCTTGCTGAGAATAGCGAATATGCCAAACTGGTAGACAATAAGAAAAGAATACTCAGCGCATACGAATCCGAACGCTATGTAGTGATGCAATGGATGAACATTATTGCCTATGAAGGTATACGCGGATATTCCCCACGTTTATTAGCCTTCCTTGATAAGACCAACGGAAATACTTTTGCCATATCAGAACATCTGACTGATGACATTGATGGTGGAAAACCTTTTGAGTTAAGACTGGGAGTACACAATGGTGCCATGGTCAGCTGGATATGGCCTTATGAACTGAAAGAGTATATCGCCCAACAGAAAGAAAAGGGAGAATGGGTAAGCGAGAAACTAGTAGCGTTTGCCGACGGATTGAAAGAAGACGACAACCCTGTATTAATCATGGCATATTTAAAAAAGAAATAATAAAAACACACATCATTGATTTAAATGAAATGGAATATTTTGAAGAAGGCACAAAACCTCCTTTTCTTGATTTGACAACACGAAAAGAATATCCCCACTACCTCCGGTTGAATGCCATGAACTGCGGTCTCTACCTGCCTGTGGGTGATAGCCAAAGTTTTCCTGCTTCTTCCTTGTGGCTCTACGATATTTTTGATACCTTGCCACTGTTTTTCAATTAGGTTAGTTGGATTATAGCTCATAACTTATTTAATCAAAAGACCTTTAAGTTACGAAATTACAATTAATCTACTGATTGACAAATGGATATCGATTATTTAATCAAAACAGTTTCTTATTAAATCTATGAAGAAAAACCGGATTGCTATTGCAGCATTTGCTTTGTTACTGACCTCGTGTGAAACCCAATTGGTAGAAAAGGTAGACCTTATTCCGCTGGCGGAAAATGTAGAAATTCATAAAGGCGCTTTTCCATTAAGTAATTTACAAAGCATACAAGTACCCGATGAGTGGAAACTCACCGCAAACAATTTTGTGAAAGACTTGCAAAAGACAGCCTCGTTAACCGTATCGTTAACTGATTCGGAGGGCACTTTGGCTATCGTTAAAAACGAGTCACTTTCTGCCGAAGCCTATCTGCTGAATATAGAGAAAAACCGGATTAAAATAGAAGCCGGCGATACACAGGGCGTCAATCATGGTTTGGCCAGTTTACTCCAACTGATTATGACTGCAAAAGATGCTCAATTACCGGTACTCACCATACACGACAAGCCTGTATTCGGTTATAGAGGATTGATGCTGGATTGTGCCCGTCACTTCTGGACGGTAGATGAATTGAAGGAAACACTTGACCACATGGCCTTTTTCAAACTCAACACCCTTCACATGCATCTCACTGATAATCAAGCCTGGCGATTATCTATGAATAAATATCCCAATTTAGTAAAAGAAGGTACCTATTATTATGATTTTCCCGAATTGTCCGGAAAATATTATAGCAAAGAGGACTTGAAGGAAATCGTAGCATACGCCGGAACACGGGGAATTGAGATTATTCCGGAAGTAGATTTGCCCGGTCATAGCATTGCATTGCTTGCCGCATTGCCTGAACTATCTTGCCGGGGAGGAAAATTCGAAGCCACTCCTGAGGAACGTGACTGGAACAAACGCAAACGTGGCAATGAAAATATGATTTGTATCGGCAATCCTCAGTCATTCGATTTTGCAGAAGATGTAATAGATGCACTTATCGAAATTTTCCCTTCGCAATATATACATTTCGGAGGTGATGAAGTTCCTACTGATATTTGGGAAAAATGTCCAAAATGTATGGCACTTTACAAACGCGAAGGAATGAAATCTCCGGGGGAAATTCAGGATTACTTCACTCGTAAAATGAGTGAATTGATTCGTTCTAAGGGTAAAATAATGATAGGCTGGGGGGAAATAAATGACAGACATGCAGCCAGTCCGAATGATGTATTGACTATTTGGAGGGATAATGGCGTGGAAAAACAGAAGGCTGCCTTGGAACATGGCATATCTGTTATCATGTGTCCGCAGCACGGTTGTTATTTCGACTGGGGGTATGCTGGGAACTCTACCCGTAAAGTATATGAGTGGAATCCCGTATCAGAAGGAGTCACTTCTGAACAACAAGCGTTGATAAAAGGAGGACAGGCTGCTTTGTGGACTGAACGCATCACTACTATGGACCGTGTGGAATGGATGCTTTATCCTCGCATCTGTGCCTTGTCGGAGGTGCTATGGAGTGAGCCTTCTGCCAGAAATTGGGATGATTTTTATCAACGTATTACCACGTTTTATCCTGTTATGAAGAAACTGGATATCAATTATTATGAAGATGATGCCATGAATGAAAAGGAGTTTGTTCCGTCAAACGAAAAGCCTGCTTTGGTTCGTAATGCACATATTGACACCAATATTCCGGGAAATCCTCCTTACCATGCAGAATATGCTTTTGATGGCAAATCGAATACTTTCTTCTGGGGTGGAACTTCTGTGGGGCCGGAGCATTATTTTACAATCGTTTTAGGTGAACCGATGAAAGTAAATGAAGTGAAAGTCATAACAGGAGATTCCAAAGATTATATCACCATGGCCGATCTTTTGATTAGTGAAGATGGTAAGAACTTTGTGAAAGTAGGTGAATTTGATGAACTGGGGCAAGCATCGACTACACTGGATGCTGCTAAAACAATAAAAGCAGTCAAGATTCAAATAACCGGCCAACATACTTGCTGGCCAATCATCAAAGAGATTATTTTAAAATAAAAGTGCTGCTACTGCTATCACCCATCCTTTCAAAACCACCGATAAACCGGACGTTTTGTGGGATGGTGACAGCACAAACCACATCCGAAATGTGCTATTTGTATATCAAAAAGATGCAAGGTATCTTAGATAAATCCGGCAATTTTCCCTGCCACTCTTTTACCGTCTTGGTCTTGATATATTCTCCTTCACAAGTGATATTGGCAGCAATGCACAACTTGGTTTGAGGACGACAGTTTTTCAGAATGTCTTCCGCCATCTTATTGTTTCGGTAAGGAGTTTCGATAAAGAGCTGCGTTTGGTCTTCTGAGTAAACGCGCTGTTCCAATACCTTAATCCGCTTGGCTCTTTCGCCCGGCTCAATGGGAAGGTAACCGTGGAAAGCAAAACTCTGACCGTTAAAGCCCGAACCCATGACAGACATAATAATGGAAGAAGGCCCTACTAACGGAACCACTTTCAGGTTCTTACGCTGGGCAATGGCTACTACATCGGCTCCCGGATCGGCAACAGCAGGACAGCCGGCTTCGGAAATTACTCCCATAGACTCACCCGACATTAACGGTTTCAGATAGCCGGAAATGTCTTCGGGAGAAGTGTGCTTGTTTAATGGATAGAATGTAAGTGAATCAATATCAATGCTACGCTCCACTTTCTTCAAAAAACGACGGGCAGAACGCACATCCTCGACTATAAAATGCTTGATGCCAAGGATAATTTCCTTGTTATATACCGGTAATACGTTCTCGACGGGAGTGTCGCCCAAAGTGACGGGCAACAGATATAATGCTGTTTCCATAATTCAGTTCTTTCAGAATAATCAGGGCTTGAAATCAACTTCACTCAATATACGGCGATAGTCGGTATCGTTCAATAAATCATTTATGGTTACGTCGTCATGAGTCTTCATATATTCGTCTATCAGCAATATGCCCATCCACACACCGATACTTGCCGGGGTTCGCTCACCACCTGTCATAATCGGTATAAAAGGGTCTTTACGAATATAGCTGCGCACAATCAACGGATCGGTAGCATCCAGATGTCCGTTGTCCAGCATACCTTTCCATAAGGCTGCTTTGTTCTTCCTGCACCATTCCGCCTCTTTCTCGTCATATCCCATCTCTTTCTCAAATGATTCATAACCTAATATGCGAGCTACTACCCAATTGATTTTTCCCCTATGCAGAATCATATCGAGCAAGGTACGTCCGGGACCCCAAGGCATGGGATATTCGCTCAATAAATAAAAGGTGAAACAATCTGGAACAATGCGGTCGGGCTCCATGCTGCGGCATTGGTAATCGTAGTAAAAACGTTTATAGAGGGGATAATCGGCCCCCATATATTTATCTATGCTGAACCCTACGATGCTGTCTCCTACCACTACCGACTGATTGAGGGCGGAAAGTTGGGCATAGAAATGAGGAACGGGCAAAGAGGGAACTTCTTTCTTCAACTGCTTGAAGCCTTTGGTGAGTTTCTTCTCTATCCAACCCATATCCTTGAATTTTTCTTCGGCATCCTGTATCAATACCAATAAGGTGGTATCGGCATAATACTCCATCAGACGGTCGTTTATCTTATTGTCGTCCACTTCACCGATGGCCAGCACATCTTCTATCAGAAGTTTGGTGGCTTGCGGAAAATCAGTATTCATCTTTTGCAGTGCCGAAAGGTTGTTCATGGTCACATACTCGAACAACAAACGGTCATAACGGGCTACTTTTATATCCAAATCGGCAGTATTGCCACTCTTTCCTCCGTTCCAATGACAAGAAGAAAGAGCAACAAGGCCTACCAATATGAATATAATTTTGCGTATCATCTGTGATTATCCGTAAATGATATTTCCGTTTTCGTCTTTATATTCGTCCAATCCCTTTTCGTAAGTCGCCATGGCGCGAAGACTCATACCTACGCTGGAGAAACCACCGTCGTGGAAAAGGTTCTGCATGGTCACTTTGCGGGTGAGGTCGGAGAACATTACTATGCAGTAATCTGCGCACTCGTCGGCAGAAGCATTGCCCAGCGGAGACATACGGTTGGCAAAATCGAACAGTTTGTCCATGCCTTTTACGCCCGAACCGGCAGTGGTCATGGTCGGTGACTGGGAAATAGTGTTTACACGCACGTGATGTTCACGTCCGTAGATATATCCGAAGCTGCGTGCAATAGACTCCAATAATGCCTTTGCATCAGCCATATCATTGTATCCGTAGAATGTACGCTGTGCGGCTACATAGCTCAAAGCCAAAATAGAACCGTATTCTGCAATGGCGTCCAGTTTCTTGGCAGCCTGAATCATTTTGTGGAACGATACGGCAGAGATGTCTAAAGTCTTGCCCAACATATCATAATCGAGGTCATCGTAAGTACGTTTTTTACGAACATTGGGAGACATACCGATAGAGTGCAAAACAAAATCTATCTTGCCACCCAGTACTTCCATTGAACGCTTGAATACATTTTCCAAATCTTCTACACTCGTAGCATCAGCAGGAATCACTTCGCAATGCAACTTGTCCGCCAAAGCCGAAACTTCACCCATACGGACTGCCACCGGAGTATTGGATAATGTAATGACAGCACCTTCCTCAACAGCTTTTTCTGCCACTTTCCATGCAATGGACTGTTCATTTAATGCACCAAAAATAATACCTCTTTTTCCTTTCAACAAATTGTAACTCATACCTATATTAGTGTTAAATTAGTTTGCAAAGATACAAACAATAAATGAATTATGCCTCATTTTTGCACACAAATGCAAAAAGAATGCAGTTTTAGAACAGTTTTTCCACTTCAAAAGTTTTAAAATATCAATAAATCCCACTATTCTGTCAAATTATACACACCCGGGAGAATCACATCCGCTATATTTGCTTCCGAATTAAGAGGTTTTTTCATAATATTTATTTAAGGTTAGGATTAGGTTAGATGAAACATTATCGCTCTTCTCGCAGACAGCCCGTGAGGGTGGTTTACGAGAGGGGGTGATAAGCCTTCTTAAGACAAGACACGAGGATTACGATTATTAATCTTAAACATACAATATAATACTCATGATTACATTATCAAGAAAAATGCTGCTCATCATTGCTGCATGTCTGCTGCCATTCTTTGCAGGATGCAACAGCTGCCCAAGTACAGACAGCCCGGAAGAAATAATTTCTCCGGATGTGTATGCCGGCCTTCCTTTTCGGATGGACAAAGTGGAACAACCGCAGTTTCCCGACTATTCGGTCAATATCATCGACTTCGGCGCGGTGCCCGATGGAGTGACGCTAAATACCCAAGCTATCAACAATGCTATAAAGGATGTTAATAAAAGGGGAGGCGGAAAAGTCGTGATTCCGGCGGGACTTTGGTTGTCAGGGCCTATCGAATTATTGAGTAATGTCAACTTATATACCGAGAAGAATGCGTTGGTGCTGTTTACCGATGACCATTCGCAATTCCCCATCATCGACACGTCGTTTGAAGGATTGGAAACACGCCGTTGCCAATCGCCTATTTCGGCTCGCAATGCCGAAAATATCGCCATTACCGGTCATGGAACATTCGACGGTAACGGAGACACATGGCGTCCCGTGAAAATGGACAAGCTGACCGAAAGCCAATGGAAGAAAAAAGTGGCATCGGGCGGCATTGTGGATGAAGACACTAAAGTATGGTATCCCAGTGAAGGTTCGAGAAAAGGGGCTATGGCTTGTGTCAACTTCAATGTGCCCAAAGGTATTGAGACGGATGAAGAATGGGAAAGCATCCGTGACTGGTTGCGCCCGGTATTGCTGAACTTTGTGAAATGTAACAAGGTGCTGCTGGAGGGTGCTACATTCAAGAACTCTCCTAGTTGGTGTCTGCATCCGTTGTCATGCGAGAATATTACAATTAACAAAGTTACCGTTTCCAATCCTTGGTATTCACAAAATGGGGATGCCCTCGACCTGGAATCTTGCAACAAGGCATTGATTATCAACAATTCTTTTGATGCGGGCGATGACGGTATCTGCATCAAGTCGGGCAAGGACGAAGACGGGCGCCGGCGCGGAGAGCCTTGCCGGAACGTGATTGTGATGAACAACACGGTGCTGCACGGACACGGCGGTTTTGTGGTAGGCAGCGAAATGTCGGGGGGAGTAAAGAATATCTTTGTCGATAATTGCACGTTTCTGGGTACGGATGTCGGACTGCGTTTTAAGAGCACGCGCGGACGCGGAGGTGTGGTGGAAAACATCTATATCAGTAATATCAATATGATTAACATTCCTAATGAAGCGTTGATTTTCAACCTGTTCTATGGCGGAAAAGGACGTGGAGAAGACCCGAATGAAGATGATAAAAAGGACGTGGAGGATATTCTTCCTGCAGTAACGGAAGAGACGCCGGTGTTCCGCAATATCTTTATCAAAGACATTACTTGCAAGGGAGTTGGAAGAGCCGCATTCTTCAACGGTTTGCCGGAGATGAGAATAAAGAACATAAATATGGAGAACATCACTGTATCCAATGCCAAAGAAGGCATCGTTTTGAAAGAAGCAGATGGGGTAAGCATGAAGAATATCAAGATAGAATTATTGAAAGATGGTTCTACACTGAAAATGCAGCAAGTTTCCAATGTAACAATTGACGGACAGACTCATGCTGAAGTTGGAGCCGGTGGGAAAGAACTCAATTTCTAATAATTTTCCCGATAATGGGGGTTATGACATCAGTCGAATGCAATATTATCTTTGTTACGAATTTAATACATATAATAATGAAAAGACACTCAATGATTGCCCTCGCATTGCTGGCAGGATGCTGTACCGGTTCTTTTGCGCAGCAGGCAGAAAAGATGCTGACAGTAGAAGTCAGTAACGAATGGACCAAGAATAAGACTGATGAACCTATTGTTATAGACCTAAACAGTCTAAAGACCGGCTTCAACGTAAAATCGGCCACTGTATGGGAAGGTAACAGAGAAATTCCATCTCAATTGGACGACCTGAATCGGGATGCCCGTGCCGACGAGCTGGCTTTCCTTGCCGATGTGCCGGCCAAAAGCAGCAAGAACTTCCGCATCGTCCTTTCTTCCGAAAAGAGCGACAAAACTTATCCTGCCCGCACCTATGCCCAAATGAAAGCTTACGGACATAATAACAAGTATGCCAACATTACCGGATTTTCAGCTGCCGGAACGGAAAACGTATATAGCTTTGTCTATCATCACGGGCCTGCCATAGAAAGTGAACTGGTGGCTTACCGTATCTATTTCAACGAAAAACAAACAGTTGACCCTTATAGTAAGGTAAACAAACGCCTGGAAATAAAGGAAACCTGCTTTTATCCCACGAAAGAGCAACGTGCAAACGGCTATGGCGACGATGCCTTGCGGGTGTACAACAGCGGTGGAGTAGGTGCTTTGAAAGGCTGGAACGGTAAAGAAGCGACCCACATAAAACCGGTAGTAAACCGCACGGAGCGGATATTGGCATCCGGTCCGGTACGCGCCATTGCAGAAGTGGAAGTCATAGGCTGGGAATATCAAGGAAATGATTTGAATATGACCAACCGGTATACCATTTACGGTGGGCATCGTGATATACGCATCGATGTCATGTTCGACCGTCCTTTGAAAGAAGAAGTTTTCGCTGCAGGCGTACAGATTTTGAAAAAAGGAGAGCACATGAGTGACCACCAAGGGTTGCTGGGCAGTTGGGGTACGGACTGGCCCGTAAGTGATACCTTGGGCTATGCAAAGGAGACCACAGGTATGGGAACTTTCATCCCTAAATACAGAACACAGGAAGTAGAAGATGCGTCCAATTATCTATATATCCTGCAAGCTCCGGGAAAACAACATTTCCATTACTACTCCACTTTTACTTCAAAGAAGGAGAGTTTCGGATTCAAAGACATGAAAGCATGGTTCGAGTACCTTCCCGAATGGAAAAAGGAATTGGAACATCCGTGCAAAATCACAGTTAAATAAAAGCAGTACTATGAAACGACTCATCGCTATCTGTCTGCTAGAAGCATGCTTCTTATCGGCTTCTGCACAGAATTACGTATCTCAAGTATGGATAGCCGACCAAGGTAACGGAACTTATAAAAACCCAATTCTCTACGCCGATTATTCCGACCCCGACATTTGCCGCGTAGGAGAAGACTATTACCTGACTTCGTCCAGTTTCAACTGTCTGCCGGGATTACAAATATTGCATTCCAAAGACCTTGTCAACTGGAGCATCATCGGTGCAGCAGTGCCCTATGCACTTCCCCCCGTCACCGATGTGCGCCCTGAACACGGCAATCGCGTATGGGCACCCAGCATCCGCCATCACGATGGAGCATTCCATATCTTCTGGGGAGACCCGGACCAAGGAGTATTTATGGTCAAAGCCAAGAATCCGGAAGGACCTTGGAGTGAACCTGTCCTTGTGAAGCCCGGAAAAGGAATTATCGACACCACCCCCCTATGGGATGAAGATGGTCGCGTATACTTGGTTCATGCGTATGCAGGAAGCCGTGCCGGACTGAAAAGTGTAATCAGCATCTGCGAACTGAGTTCTGATGCCACTAAAGCTATCACCCAATCACGCATCATTTTTGATGGTCACGAAGTACATCAGACTTGCGAAGGGCCCAAGTTCTACAAACGCAATGGATATTATTACATCTTCCATCCGGCAGGTGGTGTACCTACAGGATGGCAGGTGGTACTGCGCTCAAAGAACGTATACGGCCCTTACGAATGGAAGACAGTGCTGGCACAAGGAAAATCACCTGTAAACGGTCCTCATCAGGGCGGATGGGTAGATACTCCCACCGGAGAAGATTGGTTCATACACTTTCAGGATGTAGGCGCTTACGGACGACTGGTTCATCTGCAACCCATGAAATGGGTGAACGACTGGCCTGTAATCGGTGTAGATGAAGATGGGGATGGTTGCGGCGAACCTGTACTGACATACAAGAAACCCAATGTAGGCAAAACTTATCCCATCTGCACTCCGCAGGAAAGTGATGAATTTGACGGCTATACATTATCCCCTCAATGGCAGTGGCAAGCCAACATCAATGAGAAATGGGCTTATTTCAATGGAGGGGAAAGCTATGTGCGTCTCTACTCCTACCCCGTCAGCGAAGATTATAAGAGTCTTTGGGATGTCTCTAACCTGATGTTGCAGAAGACTCCGGCTCCCAACTTTACTGCCACAACCAAACTGACTTTCAAACCGACAGAAAAGTATAAAGGGGAACGTACCGGATTGATAGTAATGGGAATGGACTATGCCGGATTGGTGATTGAAAACACAGACAACGGTCTGATACTGTCACAGGTAGAATGTATGAAAGCCGACCGCTCCGGTTCTGAAAAAGTGAATGCTTCCGTTCCTTTAAAAGACGGTACCGTTTATCTCCGTGCCAAGTTCTCTGCCAACGGAGAGAAAATAAAAGGCAGCGAAGGAGGTCATGACCTGCTTGTGAAATGTCAGCTGAGCTATAGTACAGACAGCAAGAAGTTTCAACCACTGGGAAAAACATTCCAAGTAAAAGAAGGAAAATGGATTGGTGCCAAAGTTGGTATCTTCTGCACCCGCCCTGCCATTGTCAGCAATGACGGTGGTTGGACAGATGTCGATTGGTTCAGAATTGAAAAATAAAGAAGATATTTATCATCTTTGGCAGACCTGTATTGCATTAATAATTTAAAAGGGAGTGTGTCAAAACTAAACCAGCCTATCCAATCGTCAGCTGTAGGGGCAGGGTTTGCCTGCCCGAAGACACAAAGTAAACTGTTTTCGGGCGAGCGAACCTCGCCCCTACGAACTAAACGACAGTATTATCCACGTTTTGACACAATCCCTTTATACTAATTTGTAACAAACTTATCCCAAGAATGAAATCAGCACGCCGGCAGCCACTGCCGAACCGATTACACCCGAAATATTACTTGCCATACAGTATTGAAGCACATGATTCTTCGGGTCATACTTCAATGCGATTTCATTTGCCACACGGCTCGCCATCGGCACAGCACTCAGACCACATGCACCAATCAACGGATTTATCTTTTTCTTGGTGAACAGATTAAATACCTTCACAAAGAAAATACCACCGGAAATAGACAATGCAAATGCCAGGAAACCGCCAATCACGATGCCGATAGTTGTCCAGTTGAGGAATGCTTCGGTAGTCATGGTGGCACCAACCGAAAGTCCCAGGAAAATGGTGGCGGCATTCATGATGCTGTTTGATGCCGCATCGAACAGACGCGAGGTATCGCTGCCGATTTCTTTCACCAAATTACCAAACATCAGCATACCAATCAAAGGCACTGCACTCGGCACGAACAAGGCCACGACCGTAGTAACGACAATCGGGAAAAAAATCTTCAGCACACGCAGATTCTTAATTTCTGTCTTTGAAGGGTATTTCTTTTCTTGTTCTTTCATATTGATACTCAACTCCTTCTTGGTACACCACAGTTTGACTACCAAAGGAATGATAACCGGAACCAAAGCCATGTAGGAATAAGCTGCAATAGCAATCGGACCCAACAGATGAGGAGCCAACTTGATGGTAGTAAAGATAGCTGTCGGGCCATCAGCACCACCGATAATACCCAGTGCGGCAGCTTCCTTCGGCGTAAAGCCCATCAAAATAGCTACCAACAATACAGTGAAAATACCCAACTGTGCGGCAGCGCCGAAAATAGAGAGTCGCAGGTTACGAAGCATCGGACCAAAGTCCGTCAAAGCACCCACACCCATAAAAATAATAGGCGGAAGGAAACCTGTCTTTATCAACATATAGTAGATGAAATTCATTAATCCGAGGTCGTGTGCAATTTCGTGCAACGGCATCTCCCAAATGTTTTTCATCACCCCGTTCACCATTACCATGCCGTTTTCATCGGCTTGGATTACGCCCATTTCACCACCGGGAAAGTTGGCCAGCAATACTCCGAAAGCAATCGGAATCAGCAATAACGGCTCATACTTCTTCTTAATACCCAGATAAAGCAAGATGAACGCAATGGCATACATTATCAAGAACTGCGGCTCGGCAATAATATTGCTGAAGGCAGTCATTTCATATAGTCTTGCAAATATATCTTCCATTATAATATCTTCATTAATACGTCATCTTCCGACACTGAATCACCCGAGTTTGCACAAACAGCAGTGATGGTTCCATCATATTCGGCACGAATGGCATTGTATGTCTTCATAGCCTCCACATAACAGATGACCTCTCCTTTTGCCACTTTGTCGCCTACCTTCTTTGGTGTTTCCTGTGCATTCTTTACCAAGAAGAATTTTCCTTCCAACGGAGAAAGGATATCTTTTCCCTCGCCCACCGGAGCGGCAGCCTGAGCCGCCGGAGCAGTTCCCGCAGCAGCATTGAGAGTAGCAGGATCTACGGCACCGTAGGCTACCGTCACGCGATAGGGCTGGCCGTTTACATCCACCGTCAATACCTTCGTCTTGTTCTCTGCTTCGGCTGGAGCCGTCGCATTGGCTTTTTCTTCACGGCGCTTCTTCACATCCGCCAAGAAATCTTCTTTAGCCTTTCCACTCTTATAAGCTTCATACTGAGCCGGATGCATGGCATACTCAAAGAGTTCTTCATCGTCCTGACCCTTATCCCATTGCTTTTCGAGCATCATCTTACGGTATTTATCCAATTGGTCAGGATAATTATCCTGCGGATTACCATCGAAGAACTTGCGGCCTTCGCGTTCTGCCTTTTCTATAATCTCGGGAGCCAATTTGCCCGGCAGACGGCCGGCTTTGCCCAAAATCATATCCCAGATATCATCGGCAATCATGCCCCAGCGTTCTTTACCCTTTTCCATGGCCATTACGTTCATCATGGCAAGGTTCTTCACGTATTGGCTGAACGGAGTCACCAAAGGAGGATAACCGACACGCGGCCATACATAAGCCACTTCATTGAAGAGTTTTATCAGCAGCTCGTCTTGAGTCATAAACGGCAAATTGCGTTTTGCCTTATACTTGTTAATAGATTCAAGATTTGTTTCGAGGTCGGCCATCAAGCTTCCCATCATACCGCCCGGAAGCCCCGGAGCAATTAAGAGCGAGTTCATCAAACGGTTCTTCGGGCTGATATATAGTCCGAGGAAATCATCCATAAATTCCTGAATAAGAGAACGTACTTTCATATACGCCTCCATATTGATTTCGGGCACTTTGAAACCGGCATCCTTCAGCATAGCCTGCACACTGATGAGATCGGCATGTCCCGTGCCCCATGACAACGGCTCCATGCCGACATCAATATAGTCGCAACCCGCCTGGCATACTTCCAATATAGAAGCCATGTTGAAACCGGGTCCTGCGTGAGAGTGGTATTGAATGGGAATATTCTTTATCTTCTTGATTCCTGCTACTATCTTGCCCAGTGAGACAGGACGTCCGATACCTGCCATATCCTTGATACAGATTTCGTCAGCTCCGGCTTCGATAAGCTGTTTGGCCATGTTCACATAATATTCCACAGTGTGTACCGGAGAGAAAGTGATACAGAGGGAGCATTGTGAAATCATGCCGGCATCATGGGCATAACCGATAGAGGGGATAATATTGCGGACATCATTCAAGCCGCAAAAAGTACGGGTAATATCTGTTCCTTGCGCGTGTTTTACTTTATAGAATAATTTACGGACGTCTGCCGGAACGGGACTCATCCGAAGACCATTCAATGCGCGGTCTAGCATGTGTGTCTGGATACCTGCCTCGTGGAAGGGTTTTGTCCATTCGCGCACTGCTTTATTCGGATTCTCGCCAAACAATAAATTTACCTGTTCAAAACCACCGCCATTTGTTTCTACGCGGGCAAAACAACCCATTTCAATAATGGCCGGGGCAACTTTTACCAACTGGTCTACGCGGGGCACATACTTGCCTGCGCTCTGCCACATATCGCGGAAGACCAGACTAAATTTTACTTCTCTTTCCATTTTCCTTAAATGTGTTTTTCTTTTGGATTATAGCTTCTCAATTTTTATCACCTGACCTTTACCTGCCGTCAAAATCTCTACTGCCGCCTTAATAGCATCCATAGCTCCCGCATCGGCTGTAGGAGCTACTGTCGGCACTTTCTTGGGAGCTTCTTCGGGGGCTACCTTGTTGACAATAGTAATGAGGTACTTGCTCAGATAGATAACAATGAGTAGTATGACAAAAACAGTAGTCATTCCAACTACCATCAGCATCAATCCAACTCCTATGTTCTCCATAAATCTAGTGTTATTAATAGTACTTACTACACTTATAGGTTATTCAAAGCCTAAAAAGTGCTCAAATTTAGGCATTTCGGCTCTATTTTTATAATAAAGGGTTTGAAAAATATGCAAAATTAGTAGAAATCAAAATAGAAATTTCACCAAACATGGATTGTCATCTTCTACTCTCCGGAGTATTTTAGCCTGCTCTTCCTCTCCCACTAGCGAAAGCAATTTCTCCAACTCTTCTGTGGGCATCAGCATAAGCATATAATCTTCCGCTATCAGTTCCGGCCTCAGTCCGATGCCTTCGACGGTTTGTTTAAAAAAGTAAGATTTACCAGTATCGATGACTGCATCATAAATCAGCCAAGGATATTCCTCCGACCCCTGTCCTACTTTGCCGATAGAACGGATATACTTTCCCTGACTGTCAAAGACCATCAGTGTGATATGATTGTATGTCGGATAATCTTCGGAAATAAATAATAGTTGCCATTACTTTCGCACACTCTGACAATATGTGCCAACAGTGAAGAGTCATTCGTTTCCAACGGAATGACCTCCACCTTAGTAAACAGGTCTTTTACCGATACGGAAGTTTCCTCCAAAGACACCTGTAGCACCCTCCTCTCCTCCTGTTTGGAAGAAGAGGAACAGGATGCCAACAAAAACAAAAATGAAAGAATAAAAAGGTGTTTCATAGTATTGGTTGTCCATCTTAAAATAAGATTTCTTCTTTAGACTTTCGCTTCTTTTCTGTCGGTTCGTCTTCAGCATATCCTACAGGAATCAAAACGGCCGGCTCAATATATTCGGGCAATCCTAAAACAGTGCTGCACTGAGAAGCATCGAAATTACACACCCAGCACGTACCCAAACCCTGCTCGGTAGCAGCCAGACAGAGGTGTTCCACCGCAATGGCTATATCAATATCTGCATGATCTTTGTTGTCGGCACGACGATGCCATGATTCTTCATGATTTGTGCAAGCCACAATGATACAGGGAGCTGTGGCAAGCCACTCACGCTTATAGCATTGCTGCAACGCCTTTAATGTAGGTTCATCTGTGACTATTTTAAACCGCCACGGTTGGAAATTAACTGCCGAGGGAGCCAAACGTACACACTCCATGATATACTCCAATTTTTCTGTCTCAACCGAACGACCGGCATATTTGCGGGCAGAATAGCGCGCTTTTACTAATTCTAGAAAGTTCATAAGCATTATTATTAGTTTGCAGACAAAAATACTAACTTTGCACCGATAAAAAAATACAAATATGAAGAAACTTGTGATATTTGATTTAGACGGCACATTGCTGAATACAATAGCTGATTTGGCTGCCGCTACCAACCAAGCTTTACAGTACTATGGCTATCCCACTCATGACACGGATGCCTACCGTTTCTTTGTAGGAAACGGAATCAACAAACTGTTTGAACGAGCATTGCCCGAAAGTGAAAGAAATGAAGAAAATATTTTAAAAATACGTTCTCAGTTCGTTCCTTATTACGATAAGCATAATGCTGATTTAAGCCGTCCTTATCCGGGTATGGAGGAACTACTGCTGACTTTGCAAAAGAGCGGAATAAAGACAGCCGTAGCATCCAATAAATATCAAGCTGCCACACGGAAGCTGATTTCACACTATTTCCCCGAAATAAATTTTGTGGAAGTATTGGGACAAAGGGAAGGAATACCTGCCAAGCCAGACCCTTCTATTGTAAATGATATCATTGCCATAGCCGGAGTTGCCAAAGAAGAAGTGCTGTACGTAGGAGACTCCAATGTCGATATGCAAACGGCGCACAATGCCGGAGTCACTGCCGTAGGAGTAGCCTGGGGATTCAGACCGCGAACAGAACTTGAAGCCCTTCATCCTGCACACATCATCGAAAAAGCAGAGGAACTGATTCCATTGCTCAATTGATTCGGACGAAAATATGTACAGACAGCAGATATAGTGAAAACATTTCATCAAAGAACTTCTCTTTATGGAAAATAATATGTATGTTTGACCGGCTTTAAATAAAAATGAAATGAAAAGGAATAGAATACTGATTATATTATTCGCTATACTGATAACGACCGGAGCAAAAGCTCAATTAAAAGAAACGATCCAACAGATATTAGGCAGTGACTCCACTCAAACAATATCCTCTGCGACCTCTTCGGACTCTATCCGCATCAAACAGATGCAGCAAGAACTTGAGACCGCACGTCTGAACGAGGCCAATATGAGACTTGAGATGGAGCAGTTGAGGCTTGAAACTTTCTCTGCTGATTCACTGAAACAGGCCCAGCAAAAAATGCGTATCGATTCGCTGAGGCGAGTGACCAAGGGAGTACCGGTTATAGTGGAAGGAGATACTTTATTCTACCTATATACCAAGCGGGGCGGATATACCCCTCAAACCAGAGCGGAAATGGATGCAGCCATCATCACTGAATTAGGAGAACAATTCAATCTGCATCCCGATTCCGTTTATATTGAGAACTCGGATATCGTTTCGGATATCATGTATGGCAATAAAGTGATTGTTTCTTTCACTGACCAAGACGGATTATGGGAAAACAGTACGCGCGAACAACTGGCAGAACATGTCCGTACAATTATTGTAAACAAGCTGAAAACAATGCACGAAGAGCATAGCTTTATACAATTATGTAAACGCATTCTCTATTTTATCCTTGTCCTGGCAGGCCAATACCTGCTTTTCCGGATCACGCTCTGGCTATACCGGAAAAGCAAAGTCAGGATACAGCAATTAAAAGACACCAAATTAAAGTCTGTCTCTATCCAAAATTATGAAATACTGGACACACAGAAACAGGTGAATCTCTTGATTTTCTTTGCCAATATGGTACGCTATGTTCTTGTCTTCCTACAATTGCTGATTACGGTCCCGATGCTGTTTGCCATCTTTCCGCAAACCAAAGATCTGGCTTACAAAATATTATTCTATATTTGGAATCCCATAAAAGAAATCTTTAAAGATATAGTGAACTATGTACCTAATTTATTTACCATACTGGTGATTTATTATGCCATCAGATATGTGATAAAAGGTTTGCATTATCTGGCAACAGAAGTTGACTCTGAGAGGCTGAAAATAAACGGTTTCTACCCCGACTGGGCTATGCCGACTTTCCATATCATACGGTTCCTGCTCTATGCCTTTATGATAGCCATGATTTATCCGTACTTGCCGGGATCTGATTCCGGCGTATTCCAAGGGATTTCAGTATTTGTCGGTCTGATTATCTCACTCGGTTCAAGTACTGTCATTGGTAACATCATTGCAGGGTTTGTCATTACTTATATGCGGCCGTTCAAATTGGGAGACCGTATCAAGCTGAACGAGACAACAGGAAATGTGGTAGAAAAAACGGCTTTCGTAACCCGAATCCGTACACCGAAAAATGAAGTGGTGACGATACCCAATTCATTTATCATGTCCTCACATACCGTCAACTATAGCGCATCAGCAAGAACATACGGACTAATCATTCATTCGGAAGTGACCATCGGCTATGATGCACCTTGGAGGAAAGTACATCAGCTACTTATTGATGCTGCTTTGGCCACTCCGGGAATACAGGCCAATCCTGAACCATTTGTGCTGGAAACATCATTAAGTGATTGGTATCCGGTTTATCAGGTCAATGCCTATATAAAGGATGCGGACAAGATGGCCATCATCTACTCTGATTTGCACCAAAACATACAGGATTATTTCAATAAGGCAGGCATTGAGATTATGTCTCCCCACTATGTTGCCACAAGAGATGGTAATGAAATAACCATCCCTAAAGAAACAGCCGAAGAATAAAATGAACAATTATCCGTTTTTTACGTTTTTATAGATAAATAGTATAAACTTTAAAAGAGCAATTTATGTCTGTTATTTATAAATTCTTATTTCCCTCAAAACCGGATGGTACAGCCATGTCATTACTATTATTGGCATTACGCATTTTATTCGGTGTATTATTGATGTCACACGGAGTGCAGAAATGGGCAAACTTCGATGCTATGAGTGGAAGTTTCCCGGATCCTTTGGGAGTAGGAAGCCAAATGTCTCTCATGTTGGCTATTTTTGGCGAACTGGCCTGTTCACTGGCTTTTATCTTCGGATTCCTTTACCGCCTTGCTATGATTCCCATGATTTTCACAATGAGCATGGCATTTTTTGTGATTCACGGTAATGACCCGTTCTCTGTCAAAGAGCTGGCATTTATCTATCTTGTGGTATTTGTTCTGATGTACATAGCCGGACCCGGCAAGTATTCTATCGACCACTTTATCGCCAAGGCTATTTCGAAAACCAACAGATAAGTATTAATTAATATGCTTTAAAAAGCGTCTGATATCATCTTCCAGCCTTTTATAAAGCGGAGATTCTTTGTAACTCGTATGCTTGCGGAGTACTATGTCAACTCCTAACTGACGGCGCTGATAGCTTGTCAGCTCATTATGGAACTGCATATCGTGCTCGGCAAGTTCTTTAATTTCCGCCTCACGCTCACGACGGAGAACATTGCAGACAGGTGTCAGCAACTTCATCACCACACTATCCATGATATGATGTCCCTGAATAAACATATAAGTATTATCCGGATAGACACCCAATTGGGCAAACTCTTCTTTCATAGCTTCTATCTCCCCTATCGCCTTGGGATGACGACGTTCCAGCTCCTGTAATTTCCGCCTTACACGCCGGCCCATATTTTCCAAACTGCGTTCGGGCCGATAAACACTTACTTGATCCAACTTGACAAACGAACAAAAGTCAAGCAATGAAAATTCGGATAATATATGTTTCCGATAAAACCATACCGACCAAATAAAAAGCGGGTAAGCAATCTGTGAATACATCTTCATAAAGGCAACAAAATCTACCAACGGATGGTCATTCAAAGTAGCCATGACACACACTTCATGCAAAGCTTCCGAATAACACTGATAGTTTTCAATGGCGTATGCATACGTATGAAACACATACTTATTATTGATAATATAGCGGGAAGTATGCGTAGCACCCTGAAGTAAATAGTCGTAATCACTGTCTACACAGGCAATCATATTCTGTCCCAGCTGTGCACCCAGTTCATTCATCAATACAGATTTCTTGCCTTTTGCCAAAGTGGTTTTGGAAGGAAGCATCACTTCAAAATAACGAGTATCATCTTCAAACTCTCCCAATAAGGTACGCCAAAAAGAAACATCATCGTAACTTTCAACATAAGCCACGATTTTCCGTCTTGCCTTTTTGGGCTTTAACATATTCGCTGCACCGATATATAAAGAAGAAAGGTTGTCGGATAATCTCTTTCCCATAGTCGTGTCGTTTAGTTAAATTCATTGTGTTATGTCGCTCACTTCGGTAACGGCATCAAGCCATCCGTCCATGACCAAAGCCGGCGAATGAGTAGTGAGTACAATCTGTACATTGGGATTCAATTCACGAATCAATGAAATGAGACGCTGCTGCCATTCAACATGAAGGGAAACCTCAGGCTCATCCATAAACAATACCCCATGCCGCTTATCCTGTACCAAAACAGTGAGCAAAATAACCAATATCTGTTTTTCTCCCGAAGAGAGTTGGTAGGGATATAACGTATCACCGTCTTGCTCAAACAAAATCTCATTACTCTGACGGATGATTTTCTTTCCTGTTTCTCCGAAAAGGTCATCCATTAAATCCTGGAATTTCTTTTTAGGATAAGACATTTGGGCAGCACGCATTTGGTCTTCGGGATTACCGGAGGTAAGACACTCGATGATACGATTTCCTATGTTCACCTGATAGTCCAGATAACGACGTTGCAACTGATAAAGCTGCCAGTCCAGTTCTGTCTTCACATTCTTATCTGCCATCTTTTCGAGCAATTCGGAATGAATCAGCGGCCGGTCAAAACTTCTGATAACATCAAAATGAATTTGAGTTGCGTCTTCGGGAGAAAAGACAAAATGTACACCCGGTGCCGAGCCATTACTTAAAGCTCCCCCTTCCAAAGCGCTCAAACTATTTACAGACCTGTTTAGAATAGTACTCTTACCGATTCCATTCACCCCACTCAAAATGTTAACATCAGGGCGAAGTTCCCACGAGATATCCTTACGTCCCCACAACCGCTTAATCTCGATACGCTTAATATAATCAGCCTGCTTTTTCATTTTATATAAATTTACTATAAAGCAAAGATAGAAAATATAAAAAGAAACGCCTACATTTGTACTGTTATTTAAGGTAAAAAAGATATGGCTATTCAGAAGTATAAAGGACATTTGGCATTGCTGGGCGCTGCCATAATGTGGGGATTAATGTCACCCATCGGCAAAACGGCTTTAGAGAACGGAATTTCAGGACTTTCACTGGCAACTTTTCGGATGACGGGAGGCGCAGTCTGTTTTTGGATTGCATCTATTTTCGCACCCAAAGAACAAGTAAGGTCTCATGACTTGATGATGTTGTTCTTTGCCGGACTATTGGGTATCGTATTTAATCAAGGTTGCTTTACCTTCGGGTTATCGCTCACCTCTCCCATCGACGCTTCCATCGTGACCACCACCGCCCCAATTGCAACCATGATTGTTGCAGCCGTCTATTTGAAAGAACCGGTGACCGGAAAGAAAGTAATCGGCATCTTTTTAGGTTCTATTGGGGCTTTAACCTTGATTATGAGCAGCCAAGGCTCTACGGACAGTAACGCCGGAAGTATCCCGGGAGACTTGTTGTGTCTGGCGGCCCAGATAAGTTTTTCTTTTTATCTGGCTATCTTTAAAGGACTTATCAGCAGATATAATATCTTCACATTGATGAAATGGATGTTCACGTATGCCGCCATCTGTTTTATTCCATTCTCTTATCACGAAGTATCGGCCGTTCAATTCAACGAGATATCCCCCGCCACATGGGGCTGCGTCATCTTTGTTATCTTGGGAGGCACATTCTTTGCCTATATTCTAATGATGATAGGACAAAAGACATTGCGTCCGACTGTTATCAGTATGTATAATTACGTACAACCGATTGTCGGTACTTCCGTCTCTATTTTATTGGGAATGGGTACATTCGGACTGGCAAAAGGACTGGCCGTCGTATTGGTCTTCTTAGGAGTATATATTGTCACTCAAAGCAAGAGCCGCGAACAGATGCTGGCTGAACAGGCGGCTCAAAAAAACAGGGAATAACGGCTGTCACAAACACCCTCCCTCTACCGGAGAATTATATGATTGACTCTTCCAAGCGAAGTTGCTCTATATATTTCTCCGTGTCTTCCCAAAGCTGTTTGGCCTGCGGATGGTTCATGAACTTATCCTTCACTTTCTTCGGTTTGCAAGAAGCAAATAATTGTCCGGTCACTCCCGACACTTCTTCATCCAGCAATAAGTGAATAGCTGTTGCCGCCCCTTCTTTGGGAGTACGGATACAAGGGCGGAAAAACCAATCCGTCAGTTTATCAAACCACATATCCATACGAATGATATTGGTAGAAACAATTCCCGGGTCGGCGGCATTAACTGTAATCCCGCTATCCTTCACTCTTTCCGACAGTTCGCGCGTAAACAGCCACAAAGCCAACTTGGTGTTGCTATAAATAGGAATGCGCCAAAAGCTGCCAGGCTTTCCGCGCGAAAAAAAATCGGGCGTAATATGCCCTACAGAATAAGTGCACGAAACCATATTGACAATACGGCTCCCTTTCCCCATCAAAGGCAATAATTTCATAGTCAAAAGAAAAGGAGCAACATAATTCACCGCCACCGTTCTTTCCAGCCCGTCTTCAGTCTGCATCAAATGAGTACTCATTGTTCCGGCATTATTCATCAAAAGATCAATATGTTTTCCACGTCCCAACAGTCCGTCCGCAACATTGATAACAGACGCCATAGAAGACAAATCAACCTGACGTACTTCTATCTCCTTGTTTCCTGTTTCCAATATCATCTGATTCTTACGTTCCTCTCCTTTAAAAAGAGTATAACACAACATAATGACATGATATCCTGCTCCGGCTACAGCACGGGTAATTTCCTTTCCCATTCCTCCATCGGCACCGGTTATAACAGCTAATTTACTCATTTTTCCACTCCTGCTTTTATATATACATATTTATTTCTTCTCCAATCTCTCAATCTCTTTTTTCAAACTAGCCGGCAGTTCTTCCCGCAAGTGCTGGTGGCAAGCCATCTCGATAGTGTACATCCGTGCTATACAATAGTTGCTATGCTTACAGTTGCAACGCGCCTTCTCCTCTTCACGCATACGGTTGACAAAACCGGGTTCATTGAGCAAAGCACGTGCCATCTGTACAAATTCAAAACCATAATCCAATACCTCATCAATCTTTTCACGCGAGACTAATCCGCCGACATATACTAACGGAATATCCTTGATTTCGGTTCTGAACTTCAAGGCATCTTCCAAAAAATAGGCTTCTTTGAAAGGCACAGTCGGAATCATCCATTTACCTACCAGCCTGACTCCATACTTCAACCACCAGCAGTCCATATAGTGAGTCATAGTCTTGATAGGCATCTCGCCGCGCATGACATACATCGGAGCCTTGCTAACAAAACCTCCACTCAGCACCAACGCCTGCGCACCATCCTGCACCAATCGTTTGGCTACCTGCATTGTTTCGTCTATCTCCATGCCTCCCTTGAAACCGTCACGCATATTCATTTTCACCAATACAGCCATATCACTACCTGCAGCCTGCATCACCTCGTTCATAACCATATCCATAAAACGCATACGGTTCTCTAATGAACCACCATACTCATCTTTACGATGATTGGTATAAGGAGAAAGAAACTGACTGATGAGATATCCATGTCCGGCATGAATTTCCACTGCGTCAAAACCGGCTTCACGCGCTAAATTGACAGAACGGCCATAAGCTTTTGCCATCACCGGAAGTTCGTCCTTACGCAAACCGCGCACAAATGTAGGCGAATAAAGATTGAAACCGGAAGAAGCTCCTACAGGAGTTACCCCACAAATACTTTTATGAGACATATTTCCACAATGCCCCAGCTGAATGCCGGCTGCCGCACCTTCCTTATGAATGGCATCAGTTATCTTTTTCAACCCCGGCACTATTTCAGGACGCATCCACAACTGCCGATCAAAAGACAAACCGCTTTGAGCCACAGCAGCATAAGCGATTGTGGTCATTCCTACCCCTCCGGCCGCTACTGCACGGTGATAATCCAATAATTGCTGTGAAGGTACATTGCCCGGACACATGCTTTCAAAAGCTGCCGAACGGATGGTACGATTTCTCAAAGTAAGCGGTCCGATGGATGCCGAAGTAAATAGTTTAGAATCTATCATGACTTTTATAATTTATAGTCCAATCAGTTAATAAATAAAAGGAATCATTCGTTTCCTGCTACCCACAGCCTGTGCTCCAAACTCTTCACGATAACGATTACGGATAGAATTGGCACGGGGAGCCAGATTAGCAAACGTCCACAATACAAATACCCAAGCAGCCGGTGAACAAGTCAGTACGGCAAAACCTACCCATTCCAATAATTCTCCGAAATAGTTACCGGATGTGACATATCGGTACATTCCTTTCTGTGGCAAATAATGGCGGGTGTCGCCCGGTTTGCGCAAATGACGTATCACACTGTCTGAATGAATATTAATTCCCATACCTACAAAAAACAAAACCACTCCCGACCAGAAAGAAGGAGTGCCGAACCATGCATCCGAGTAAAGTCCGTCGGGGGCAATATAAAAGAGCCACTCGCCTTGCATCAGACCGTTCAACACATTAAAGGCCACTCCCATCAGCATAATGGCAATAGGCATCCGGCTCTTTCCTTTCATCAGGAAAGGGAATATAAATGCACGCTGGAAATAATGCAATTCAAAGAGAAGAAAAAAGACAAGAGGTACTGCGTCGCAACGCACACTACTATTCCACCATAAATAAAGCATGACGAAAAACACCGGTGCTTCCATCAATACCCAACCCACTTTATTGTTCAGGGAAATTCCCCATTTAGAAGTTTGGAACATACCGTAGCCGGCACGCACATAATAAAGGGCTACAAATACAACACCCGCTAATGCAGTCATTGTCAGAAGCAATAATTCAAAAGTCTGTTGTTCCATACTCGTTCCTCCTTTTATTAGATTTAGTTAGTCACTAACAAATTTAAAGAAAATTCGAGAGAGGAGAAAGAATTTAGCTAGTTTTTGTGAGAAAAGACTATAAAAACAAGAATTTGACGAAAAACATCCGGCGTACAAGCGACCCATGTGTTCGCCCATACACCGGATATTCTCCTCATCAATTCCAAAAAGATTGTTACTTCATATATTCAACCGCTGACATTCCCTTGCCTGTCAAGTGAAACCGACACATTACGTTTTCATCCATGATGGAAGCAGATTGATTTCACCCATAAAAATCCCGGCTTATTTTTCAGCCATTATCTCTGCTTCAAAGGCACATATTCCATTTCTTCCAATACATTCTTATACGCCGGACGAATAATACGTTTTCCTTCAAAATTCAATTCCTCATTGCGATGTGCACACCAGCCTACAATACGCGCCATTGCAAACAATGGAGTGAAGATTTCCTGTGGCAAACCAATCATTTCATATACAAAGCCCGAATAGAAGTCAATGTTGCTGGATACCGTCTTTCCATTATTCTTAATCTTTCCGAACATAGCGATAGCACGCTCTTCCAACAACTCCAGAAAAGCAAATTCTTCTTCCTTACCTTTTTCTTTTGCCAGGTCACGTGCCAATTCTTTCAACAAGATGGCACGAGGGTCGGAAATAGTATAAACAGCATGACCGATACCATAAATCAGACCGGTTTTATCATACGCCTCCTTATTCAACATACGGGTAAAGTAGGTATCGATTTCATCCACATTCGTCCAATCCTTAATATTTTCCTGCAAATGATGGAACATATCCGCCACCTGAATATTTGCTCCTCCGTGAAGCGGGCCTTTCAACGAACCGATACCTGCGGCGATGGCCGAATAAGTATCCGTGCGGCTGGATGAAACGACACGTACGGTAAAAGTAGAGTTGTTACCGCCACCGTGTTCTGCCTGAAGCACCAACAACAAATCAAGTGTACGTGCGTCGAGCTCCGTATAATCCCGTTTCAGCATATACAGGAAATTTTCTGCAATGGACAGTTTTTCACGCGGATGACGGATATGCAACGAACGACCGTATGTGGCATGACGCAACATATTATATGCATAGGCAATGATTGTAGGGAATTTGGAAATCAAGTCAATGCTCTGGCGCATCAGATTATCACGCGAAGTATCATCCGCCTGCGGGTCGAAACGATACATCTCCAATACGCTGCGTGCCAGAATATTCATAATATTATTTCCCTCCAACTCAATGATATTCATTTTAGTCTTCTGCTCCAGCGGCGTATTATCATTAATCAGTTCACAGAAAGACGCCAATTCTTCCTTGTCGGGCAAATGGCCGGAAAGCAACAAATATGCCACCTCTTCAAAGCCGAAGCGTTTCTCTTTAATAATGCTATGTGCCAAATCTTCCAAGTCATAGCCACGGTAGAAAAGTTTACCGGGTATCGGTTTCAATCCTCCTCCGGGAATACGTTCATATCCCACCACATTGCCAATCTTTGTCAGTCCTACCAGCACTCCCGTGCCGTCTTCATTACGCAAGCCGCGTTTTACATCAAACTTTTTAAACAGTTCATTCTCAATCCGAGTCGCATTTTTCATTTCCTCGGAGAGCTTATAAATAATGTATTCCTTTTTCATATCCGTGAGTTTTTAGGAGTTTATTCTTTCTATTATTTCTTTTGTAAAATCAGAAGTTCCAAGTGACACTCCGTTCGGCATAAAACGAGCCAAATCATGAGTGGCACGTCCTTCGCCAAAGCTGGCCTCCAATGCATTCACAATGAGTACTGCCGCCTTGTTCCAGCCGAAATGCTCCAGCATCATCACTGCCGACAGTATGAGCGAACAAGGATTTACCACATCTTTTCCGGCAATATTGGGAGCCGTTCCGTGAGTTGCCTCAAAAATGGCATGTCCCGTATTGTAATTGATATTCGCTCCCGGAGCAATACCGATGCCACCCACCATCGCTGCCAGTTGGTCGGAAATATAATCTCCGTTCAGATTCAACGTAGCCACTACCGAATATTCCTCAGGAATCAACAAAGTGTTCTGCAAGAATGCATCTGCAATGCAATCTTTAATGATGAGTTTGCCGGATGCCATCGCTTCTCCGAACTCACGTTCCGCCACTTCATAACCCCATTTTTTAAACCCTCCTTCGGTGAACTTCATAATATTTCCTTTATGAACCAATGTAACCGAAGGCAAGTCATGCTCCAAAGCGTATTTACACGCCGCACGTACCAAACGTTCCGTTCCTTCTCTGGATACAGGTTTCACGCCAAAAGAAGAAGTTTCGGGGAAACGTACCTTTGTCACTCCCATCTCCTCATGCAAGAAACGATAAAACTTTTCGGCTTCAGGCGTTCCGGCTTCCCATTCGATACCGGCATAAATATCTTCCGTGTTTTCGCGGAAAATGTGCATATCCACTTTCTGAGGTTCTTTCACCGGAGACACAACCCCGCGAAACCAACGTACAGGGCGCAAACAAACATACAAATCAAGTGTCTGTCGCAACGCCACATTCAAAGAACGGATACCACCCCCCACCGGAGTAGTCAACGGCCCTTTAATACCAACACCATGTTCTTGAAAAGCTTTCATCGTTTCTTCCGGCAACCATGATCCTGTTTCATTAAAAGCACGTTCACCGGCCAACACTTCCAGCCATTCTATTTCATGCTCGTTGCCGTAAGCCTTTTTCACGGCTGCATCTACAATTGACTGCATAGCAGGAGTAATCTCCGCTCCCACTCCATCGCCTGTAATATAAGGTACTGTCTTTTTCATCTTTTATCTTGCATTTAGAGCAGAGCCGGCACGGAACCAACCTATCTGCTGTTCGTTATAAGTATGTTGTACTTCAAAACTGTCCCGAGTGCCATCTTCATGGTGCAAAGTCACAGTCAGATGCTTACCTGGAACAAACTCCTTCAAACCTCCGACAGTTATTAAGTCATGTTCCTGCACCTTGTCATAATCCGCTTTATCAACAAAAGTCACTGCCAGCATACCTTGCTTCTTCAAGTTAGTCTCATGAATACGTGCAAAACTCTTCGCCAAAATTACTTTCACATTCAGGAAGCGGGGTTCCATCGCTGCGTGTTCGCGGCTGGAACCTTCTCCATAATTTTCTTCCGCAACAACCATAGAGCCGATACCTTTCGCTTTATATTGCTTGGCCGTAGCCGATACACTTTCATACGTGTTTGTTAATCGGTTCCATACCTTATTCGTTTCGCCATTGAAAGCATTTACAGCCCCCATCAACATATTATCGGAAATGTTTTCCAGATGTCCCCGGAAACGAAGCCATGGACCTGCCATCGAAATATGGTCAGTAGTACATTTGCCTTGCGCTTTAATCAGTAAAGGCATATCTGCAAAATCCTTTCCGTCCCATACCGGAAACGGAGCCAATAACTGCAAACGCTGTGATTCGGGATTCACCTTAATTTCCACCTGTGCACCGGCAGGAGCCAAATAACCGGAATTACCCTGAGTGAAGCCTGCCGACGGCAATTCATCTCCCTTGGGAACGCTCAATTTCACCTTCTCGCCTTCTTGGTTTATCAACGTATCTTTCAACGGATTGAAACATAAATCACCGGCAATAGTCAGAGCCAATACCAATTCGGGCGAAGCTACAAATGCATGTGTATTCGGATTACCATCGGCACGTTTGGCAAAATTACGGTTGAAGGAAGTAACAATCGAATTTTTACGGGCAGAATCATCGGTATGGCGTTTCCACTGTCCGATACACGGTCCGCAAGCATTCGCCATAATAGTAGCCCCAATCTTTTGGAAAGCATCAATCATCCCGTCACGTTCGGCAGTGGCCCGAATCTGCTCAGAGCCCGGATTGACAATCAGAGGAGCGGCCACAACCAAATGCTTTTCAGCTACCTGACGGGCAATGGAAGCGGCCCGACTTAAATCCTGATACGATGAATTGGTACATGAACCTATCAACCCGACTTCCATCTTACGCGGATAACCATTAACCAAGACCTTTTCGGCAAACTCTGAAATAGGTGTCGCGGCATCCGGTGTAAACGGCCCGTTGATATAAGGTTCCAATTCGGACAAATTGATTTCAATCACACGGTCGTAAAAAACAGAAGGATTGGCAACAACCTCTGCATCGGCACGTAAATCATTTGCAACATTTTCGGCCATCTCTGCCACAGATTCCCTTCCGGTAGCTTTCAGATACACAGCCATCCGGTCATCATAAGGAAACAATGAAGTGGTAGCTCCCACCTCTGCACCCATATTGCAGATAGTAGCCTTACCGGTTGCTGAAAGAGAAGCAGTTCCTTCTCCAAAATATTCTATAATGGCATTCGTTCCACCTTTCACGGTCAGGATACCGGCCAATTTCAGAATCACATCCTTTGGCGAAGCCCATCCATTCAAGCTCCCGGTCAGATGAACACCAATCAGTTTCGGCATCTTTAATTCCCATTCCATCCCGGTCATTACATCCACAGCATCGGCTCCCCCGACCCCGATTGCCACCATTCCCAATCCGCCGGCATTGGGGGTATGAGAATCCGTTCCTACCATCATTCCCCCGGGAAAAGCATAGTTTTCGAGTACTACCTGATGAATAATTCCTGCTCCCGGTTTCCAGAATCCGATACCGAAACGCGAAGAAACATCCCGAAGGAAATCGTATACCTCACAATTGGTTTCAGTAGCCGTCGCAATATCCGGACCGGCCCCTTTATATGCCTGAATCAAATGATCACAGTGCACGGTGGAAGGTACAGCGACAGAATTCTTTCCGGCATTGATAAATTGCAACAATGCCATTTGTGCCGTCGCGTCTTGCATAGCCACACGGTCGGGACGGAAATTCACATAGTCCTCACCACGTTCATAATTCTTCAGTTGGGCATCATCATAAAGATGCGTATACAGAATCTTCTCAGCCAATGTCAGCGGACGCTGTAACACGGCTCTTACCCGGCTTATCTTCTTTTCGAAAGAAGCATAAAAGGCTCTTAACATGTCCAAGTCATATACCATACCTTCTACTATTTATAATTATTACAGTTTTAAATTAATTTCATTTTTGGCAATATAAGGATAATATTCGATTTCTTGTGTAATCTATAATACGTTTAACAAAATAAAACATAAAGCCCTAACTAGAAGATTATTATTATCTTTGCAATTCTTATAGAAAAAAGCATCATTATGAACCAACATACACCCCTTTCTAATATAATTAACAAACTACAACGCAAAGAGTTGTTGCTAAAGTTAGAATATGATTACGAAAAAGAAACTTTCAGGCAACAGACCGAAGCAATGGGCATCGGCCGCAAAGTGAAACGGGGTATGTGCTGGTATCCCATATCAGCAGGAAGGAGTTACTATAACTCATTGAACCAACTGGTTGTAGAAATAGAAAGGCAAGAAGACAAAGACATAGAACATGTATTTGAGTTCGGCCGTCCGGTATGCTTTTTTACGCAAAATGCATCAGGCCAATTACATTATTTCAATTTTACGGCAACTGTCAACTACGTGGACGAAGACCGAATGGTAATCGTTCTTCCCTCGGCAGATGCATTGCTCAGCATTCAGTCAGCCGAATGGCAATTGGGAGTACAGCTTTATTTTGATGAAACCAGTTATCGGTTGATGTTCGAGGCGTTGGGACAAGTCATCAAAGCAAAAGGAAATCGCCTGGCAGAGTTACGCGAGATTTTTCATGGCCATCAAAAGGCGGAAACCTTCAGTTTCGGCTTCACCCGCTTTCCATGGTTAAACAATACACAGGAGGAAGCAGTAAATAAAGTGATGCATGCCAAAGATGTTGCGATAGTCCACGGCCCTCCCGGAACCGGCAAGACTACCACATTGGTAGAAGCTATTTACGAAACCCTTCATCGGGAAAATCAAGTCATGGTGTGTGCACAGAGCAATATGGCTGTCGATTGGATTAGTGAAAAGCTGGTCGATCGAGGTGTTCCCGTATTACGAATCGGAAACCCCACCCGCGTCAATGACAAAATGCTTGCTTTTACCTATGAACGCCGTTTTGAGAGCCATCCCGATTATCCGCAATTATGGAGTATCCGAAAAGCAATACGCGAACTCTACAGACGTTCCCACAAAGGAGCAGAACGTGAGAATATCCGACTGAAAATCAACTCACTGAAAGATCGTGCCACCGAACTGGAAATTCGCATCAACGAAGCACTGTTCGGCGAAGCACGTGTGATAGCCTGCACACTGGTAAGTTCCGCCAACAGAATATTGACAGGACATAAATTCGGTACCTTATTCATAGACGAAGCCGCACAAGCTCTAGAACCTGCCTGCTGGATTGCCATACGCAAAGCCGACCGTGTGATTTTTGCCGGTGACCATTGCCAGCTTCCCCCTACCATAAAATGTATGGAAGCAGCCCGAGGAGGATTAGACCGGACACTGATGCAAGAGATTGCAGACAACAAGCCCGACACCGTATCCTTATTAAAGGTACAATATAGAATGAATGACGAAATTATGCGTTTCTCATCAGAATGGTTCTATCATGGTGAACTGAAATCAGCCCCCGAAGTAAAATATCGGAGTATATTGGACTATGACACACCGATAGAATGGATAAATACAGAAGGAATGGAATGCAACGAAGAGCTTGTAGGTGAAAGCTTCGGCCGCATCAATAAGGAAGAGGCAGCGCTCTCCATTTCCCAACTTACCAATTATATCAATAAAATAGGTAAAGACCGTTTTCTGGAAGAACGAATTGATGTCGGATTAATTTCTCCTTATAAAGCACAAGTACAATATCTCCGTCAACTGATAAAACGAGATGCTTTCTTCAAACCCTACCGACACCTTATCACCATCAATACGGTAGATGGTTTTCAAGGACAGGAACGAGACGTTATCCTTATCAGTTTAGTACGTGCAAATGAAGAGGGACAAATTGGTTTTCTAAATGACTTGCGACGAATGAATGTAGCAATTACACGTGCACGCATGAAACTCATTATATTAGGAGACGCTTCCACACTGACTAAGCATCCGTTCTATAAAAAGTTATATGAATATATTTATTCGTTACAAACTCATTAAAAAGGTAAGATTCTTTTGTGAAACAATATAATTCAATAACTTTGTGGCCAACAAATTGGAATTGTATTTCCGAATTATGAAAGAACCAACCATAGATCTAATAGCTTTAAGTAAAGGAAACACACAGGCTTTTGACTGTGTGTTCTTACTTTATTATCCTAAAGTAAAAACTTTTATTTATAGTCTGTTGGATAACGAGGAAGAAGCTGAGGACTTAGCACAAGATACTTTTATTAAATTATGGACTGCTAGGACCCAATTATCCCAAGTACAAAATATCAATGCATATATTTACCAAACAGCCAAGCACGTTTTATATACCTTTTTAGATAAAAAGACAAACACCCACACAGTTGGAATAGACAGTGTGCAGGACACTCCCTCTCTCGAACAAGTAGAAGAAATTGTTTATAGCCACGAACTTGAATCATTGATCAATCGTGCTATTGATAATATGCCCCCACAAAGAAAGCAAATCTTCTGCATGAGTCGTAAACAAGGAATAAGTAATGAAGAAATCAGTCAACGACTGAATATCAGCAAACGTACCGTAGAAACTCACATATCCATAGCACTAGCCACATTACGGAAAGTCACTTCCGCATTAATGCTCTTCTAAATTTATTGCCTCAGAACTTTCTCTTTTCTTTTTTAAATCATAAAAAATGTAAAATACACAAAGCACGTTACGTGTATTTATTCCTAACCGGGTCTTATTATTAAAAGACTGGAAGAAATGAAAAAACAACTGATATATCAAATTATCCGTAAACTAGCCGATAGAACATTACCGGCTTCCCAACGTGATATTGTATTACGCTGGTTAACCGGACCACAAAATACTTCAGAAAAAGAGGAAGCCATGTTTCGACTATGGAATGAAACGAATGGCATAGAAGTTTCAGATGAGTCAGCAAAAAGAGCCTTACAAAATGTAAAGGAAAAACTCAATATAAACAAGTCACGAACAAGACATATCCAATGGATTCAAGTTGCAACTAAATATGCTGCTATCCTTTTATTACCTTTAATAACCGGACTGATAGTTTGGGGAATCATGGAAAACAAAGTGGCAGAAAGTTCGGATATGATAGAATGTTATGTACCCGCAGGCGAACAGAAGACCATTCAACTGCCCGACGGTACCGAGGTAAAAATCAATTCGAATTCCCTATTGATTTATCCCAAGGAATTCCATGGAGAGCAGCGGCGCGTACACTTGTCCGGTGAAGCTTTTTTCAACGTGCGGCGCAACGAGGACATGCCGTTCATCATCGGTACGGGACCACTGAAAATCAAAGTATTGGGAACACAATTCAATGTGGAATCTTATCCCGAAGACGAATACATCACCACAATTCTGAATCAAGGAAGCGTGAAAGTATTTCGCAACGAGAAGGAAGCGGAAGGGATTATCATGAAACCGGATGAAAAATTAATCTACAGCAACAAAAACAACACGTTTGAGTTGATTCACGCCGATGCCAAGAAAGAAAGTTCGTGGACTCAAGGAAAAATACGTTTTGACGAACAACTCCTTTCCTATATATTGAAAACGCTGGAACGCCGGTATAACGTACATTTCTACTATGGAAAAGACATTAACACCGAAGAATATTACACATTAGAATTTAAACACTATGAAAGCATAGAAGAAGTGATGAACGTATTATCTATCCTAATCGGAAACATTGATTACGAGATGAAAGGAAATGGCATCTTCTTGTTTCAGAAGAAAGAGAAAGGAGGTATTCCAAAATAAAAAAGGATGTCGGAAAGTGCCTTCCACAACAACTTCCCGACATTTGAAATAGACCCATAAGTTTAGTTTTTTTCTTGCTATGAGAAAATAAGATATAAAAGAATCATAAAACATATAGATCTAATACACAAAGTTATGAATTTAAATTGCAAGAAGGCTCTTTATGTGCCATTAAAAAGTGCTAAATTATTAGCCTTTTCTTCTTTGCTTTGGTGGAGCAGCGAAGCTTTTGCACAGCAGCAGGTAATCCGGTTGCCACAGAAATCCATCACGCTACAGGAAGTTTTCCAACAAATTGAGAAGCAGACGAATCTGTCTGTCGATTACAAAAAAAACGACGTCACTAAAAAGAAAGTGAACGTAGCGGGCGGAAATATCCAGGAAGTGCTGAACAAGGCTTTACAGGGAACCGGATTGAGATTCCGCTTTGAAGGACAGCACATCATCATCAGCCCCGCAGAAAAGAAATCAAAAAACGCAGGCGAACCCAAGAAAGTCATCGGTAAGATACTCGACAATAACGGCGAACCCGTCATCGGAGGTACCGTCCGTGTGAAAGGAACGACGACAGGTACCATTACCGATTTTAATGGTAACTTTACGCTCGATGCAAAAATCGATGACATACTGGAAATATCCTACATCGGTTATACTACCAAAAACATCAAAGTCGGCAACCAGGACATGCTGACCGTCAACCTGGAAGAAGACACCCAGAAGCTGGACGAAGTGGTGGTAGTAGGTTATGGTACCAGCACCAAGCGTTCGCTGATCGCTTCCGTATCGAAGGTGGAAACCGAAGGCATGGAAAAGTCACCGGTAGTCAATGTGACCGAGTCGTTGGCCGGCCGTGCACCGGGTCTGGTGATCCAAGGTAACGGTGGTGGTATCGACAAGTCTTCGACCATTACCATCCGTGGCGGTGACACTCCGTTGGTGGTGATCGACGGTATCATCCGTAACTATTCCGACTTCAAGACCCTGTCGCCCGCCGATATCGAATCGGTATCCATTCTGAAGGACGCCTCCTCGACCGCCGTGTACGGTTCACGTGCCGCCAACGGTATCCTGCAGGTAGTGACCAAGAAGGGTAAGGAAGGCAAGATGAGCATCGACTACTCATACAACCTGTCATTGGCCCAGCCCAGTGTCTACCGTGACCGCATGAACTCGGGACAGATTGCCGAACTGACCAACGAGGCCTACCGCAACGACGGTCTGGACGACTACTACACCCAGGAACAGATCGACAAGTTTTACGACGGTTCAGACCCCTTGAACTATGCCAATACCGATTGGCGCAAGCTGACGTTGCGTGATTGGGCACCTACCCAAAAGCACAACCTTACCATGACCGGCGGTACGGAAACCAACAACTACCTGGCATCGTTGGGTTACATCAACCAGGAATCCCTGTACAAGGTGAATTCACACAACATGCAGCGCTACAACGTCCGCCTCAGCCAGTCGGCCTACATCAAGAGCATCGGCCTGCGCGAAACGGCTTCGCTGGACGGATACGCCGAAGAAAAGATACACCCGTACACTTCTACGGCCGACAGTTACTACGGTGTGTTCTCCCATATCCAGAACAACTCGCCCATGTTGCCGGGGCTGAACAGCCTAGGCTTGCCATATATCGGTCCGGACAACCCCGTAGTGGAAACTTCAGATCAATCAGGTTACAAGCGCGAAAACCGCAAGATGCTGAATGCCAAGTTGCAACTGGAATGGGATGTGCCTTGGGTAAAAGGGCTGAACCTGCGCGGTGCAGTGAACTATAACTACTACATCCGTCGCGACAAGAACTGGCGCAAGGACGCTCCCCAGTTCGCCTGGGATTCGGATGTTCCGCAGGGTGGCGGTGAACCAATGTTGAACCGCTACACAGAGTCCAACTATTACTATACTTGGCAATGGTTTGCCAGCTACAACCGCACTTTCGGCAAGCACAACGTGTCGGCACTGGCCGGTTATGAAGCCACCTACGGTCTGAACGAGAACGAAAGCATGGGCCGTACGAACTATGTGTTCGACATCGACCAGTTCGGTTCGGGTCCCGAAGCCACCACGACCATCGGTGCCGGTGAAGGCGAATACGGGCGTGCCGGTTGGGTAGGCCAGGCCAAATACAACTACGACAACAAGTATTTCGCCGAGTTCTCGCTCCGTCACGACGGTTCCGACCAGTTCCCGCCGCACAAACGATGGGGTACTTTCTGGGCCGGTTCGCTCGGATGGTCGGTCGACCAGGAAAAGTTCATGGATCCGCTGAAGGAAAAGCATATCCTCGACATGCTGAAGCTCCGCGCCTCGTATGGTGAGGTAGGTGCCGACAACTGGGGTGACGGCGGCAACCCCTACCATGTCTCCCGCTACTCTTACCTGTCATCCTACGGATACAACGGCAAGGGAGCCGTCATCGACGGGAAATATTACGGTACCTTCAACGAAGGTGCTCCTGCCTCTACCGCCATCACTTGGTTTACGTCCTCACAGGCCAATGTCGGTTTCGACTTTTCGTCACTGAACAACCGCTTGTACGGTTCGTTCGACTACTTCATGTACAAGACCAAGGGCTTTATCTATGCTCCGGAAGCCAAGAATGCAGGATACTATGCACCGCTGGGTACTTCCCTGCCGAAAGTATCGACCAATGCGGAGTTCCGCCGTGCCGGTTACGAGTTCCAGCTGGGCTGGCGCAACAACATCGGCGACTTCAAGTATGACATCGCGTTGAACTACACCTACTTCAACCAGTTGTGGAACAACGACCCGAGCGAAAGCATCACTTCGCAGATGAACCCCCGTACCCGTCGTGTACAGAACACCGATTACCTGACCACCGGCTACCACTGCTTAGGCTTCTTCACTTCGGACGAAGAAATCCACCAAAGCGCATTGCCGACCAACTCGAAGAACCTGAAGCCGGGTGACCTGAAATACGAAGACGTGAACGGCGACGGTGTCATCGACGGTTCGGACTCACAGCGCATCGGCCGGGGTGGATTCCCCCACAGCAATTACGGTATCACATTGGGAGCCTCCTACAAGGGCTGGAGCGCAAGCATCCTGTTCCAGGGCGCAGGCAGCTTCGACATGATGCTGGGTTCTGTATTGCGGTATGGTACCGCCAACACCAACTGGATGCCGCTTTATGAGTTCATGACCGATACCTGGACACCGACCAACACCGATGCCCGCTATCCGCGTCTGACCCACAATGCCGGCAATGACAACGGTAACAACAACTACCTCACCAGTGACTTCTGGATGGTAGACGGAAGCTACTTCCGCCTGAAGGACTTCTCCATCTCCTACGACTTCAAGTACAGCGTGTTGAAGAAGTGCAAATGGCTCACCAAGTTGCAGGCAACCATCAGTGGGCAGAACATCTTTACCATCTCTGATGCCTTTGATTATGGTATGGACCCCGAAAACGCTAATCAGGAAAACTACGGTTACCCCAATGAACGCGTGATCGCTTTCGGTCTGAATGTTGGATTCTAAAATAGTATGAAACACATGAAAACAAATAAATTAATCTATACCTGTTTAAGTATTGCAGGATTGTTCATGACTACTTCGTGTACCGATATCATGGACACCAAACCGTTTACTTCTTACGAAGAGGAAATGGTATGGAATTCTAAAGCTACTGCCGAAGCTTTCATTGTCGGCACGTATGGTGATGTGTTAGGATCGGGTGAATACAAGAACAGTGCAGACTATTCGTACCGTACCCCCTATAGCGCACATGATGACTTCGGAAGTTCCGACGGTTTCAACCGCGAAACCTACAACGTGACAAGCGACTTCGGCATCAACCGATTCGGAACCCTGCGCCGTTGCAACATGATCATCGAAAAAGCAGCCGCCTCTACCGGCATCTCGGAAGCGGAAAAGAAAGCGATGGTAGCCGAAGGATACTGTCTGCGTGCCATGGTATTCTTTGCACAGGCCCAGCACTTCGGCCGCATCATTCCGGCCACCCGGGTGTACTCGTATCCCGAGGATATCGAGACCTTCAATACCCTGGACCTGACTGCCAATCCTACCGAGACCTACAAGTATGTGATGGACGACTTCGACCAAGCTGTCTCCGGGCTACCCGAGTCTTCGGCAACCGGCCGCCTGAACGTGTATGCAGCCCACATTCTGCGCTCGCGCGCAGCCTTGCAGGCATATGCCTACACCAAGGACGCCAGTTATCTGGAAAAAGCCAAGGAATCTTGTAACGCCGTCATCAACAGCGGCAAATATCCGTTGGTTGCTTCACAGGACGCATACAAAAACATGTTCCTGGAACCAGGTGCCTACAACACGCCCGAAATCATCTTAGGTTACTACCGTCTGGCCAACGATACGCAGTGCGACGGCATCACCGAACTGATCCGTACCGTGCCCAACGACAGCAATGACGACAACATCGGTACAGGTGTAGTGGATAAGTTCCAGAACCCCGGCGGTGTCCGCATCTTCGAGGCATGGGGCAACATATTCCCCACACAGGATCTGGTGGACATGTACCTGGTGAACGATGCCACTACCGGCGAAGCCTTGCCTTGGTACGAGACTTCACAGTACAAGAACAACGTAGAGGAACTCGACCCCGCTACCTGTACACAGGGTGCCGTTGACTCCTACGAAGGTGAAAACAGCCGCTACATGCCTACCGAAGCCGAATCGGCTACCGCTACCGTCAACTGGGGTAACGGCCGGAAATCAAGCGGTATCATCCGTTTTGCCCAATTGAAGGAAGGTTCTGAAAAGAACATCTCCGAACTGATGTACGAAAACCGCGACGCCCGCTTCTACGGAACCGTGGTCTATGACAACAGCGACTGGATGGGCGAACGTGTGACGACCCAGTTCGGCGGTAACCTGTGGTGCGGTGCCCGTAAGTACGGCGTTTCCTCACAGTTCACGACCACTTCCAGCTACTACTGGCGCAAGTCGGTTTACGAAGTGTCACCGCGTGTGTACTGGAACAACAAGACCAACTACCATTGGGTGCTCTGCCGTGCTGCCGAAGCCTACCTGAACCTGGCCGAAGTGTACCTATATGAAAAGAACGTGCAGAAAGCCGTGGAAATGCTAAACGCCACCCGTACCACTCACGGACAGCTGAAAGCCTCAACCGCTTCCACACTCGAAGACGCCTGGAAGGACTACAAGCGCGAACGTGTCTGCGAATTTGTGTTCGAAGGTTCCAACCTCTACTTCAGCATGTTGCGTTGGGGTATCGCCAACAGTACCAATGCCACATTCGCCGACGGTTATGCCGACGCTGATGTTGTGAAAGAACTTGAGACTCCCGCAACCAAGATTTATATCTCCGGTGACCGCAAGAGAATGGCAGTAGGCTATATCACCTATAGCGACCAGTACAGCCGTAAGTTTACTCCCGAACACCGCTACATGATGCCCATTCCGCAAGGATTCATCGACGACCGTGCAGCTTATGGCATCACAACGACACAAACTCCGGGTTGGTAATGCTTTGTTTAACGCTTAAAAAAAGAAAATCATGAAGAAAATATATTTAGCTATTCTTGTGATGCTGCCCCTTCTATTTACTTCCTGCCTGAAAAGCAACTTGGAAGAAATCCAGGTATATCAAGAAGCGAACATCACCAGTATTCGCGGTATGTATTACTACTTTGACATCGAAACGACCCACGACGGGAATGTCATCTTCTCAAAAGGAGACATCTCACGCGCGAATGTACAAATCGATACCGAAGCCGGTAATATCGTGATTGGCAAAGCCACTCCCGCCAAGGCAAACATCGCATCGTTCAGCCCGCAGAAAGTGGTGATGATGTTCAACATCTCGACGGCCGCTACCATCGAACCGATTGAAGGATCAGCCAAGTTAGGAGTAGAAGCGGATTGGACAGTCGGAAAGACCAACAAATACAAAGTGACCGCAGCAGACGGAAGCAGTAAGGTTTGGTCGGTTACCGTCCAGTCATACATTACTGAATAATCATCAAGTTTTCATCAAGATGCCGCCGGTGCATCCATCGGCGACATCTTACCAATAGGTATTAAAAAGTTTGTTTTTTATAATAGCATGTGATTGGGAGGGCGGAAGTCTTGTAAACAACCTTCCGCCCTTTTGTTTATATTTCCCATCAACCCAACGACAGATACTTTTAAATACCCCTTTTTTTACTTATTAAAATGAATATTATGAGAAAAACACTCTTACTATTACTTTGTGCCTGCTTAGGAATTCAATTCACCTATGCGCAAAAAGACCCGAAACTATCACTCGGCCCTGCTAAGTCCGAGTGGTTCAGAAACGCCAAGTTCGGTATGTTCATCCACTGGGGACTGTACTCCGTACTGGAAGGAAGCTATAATGGACGCACCATGCCCGACAAATCCCTGAAAAACGGAAACAGCTGGTATGCCGAATGGATTCAGACACGCATGGAAATCCCAGCAGAAGAGTACCGCAAGATAAAGGACCGTTTCAACCCGACCGGCTACAATGCCGAAGAATGGGTGCTGGAAGCCAAGAACGCCGGTATCCGTTACATCGTCATCACATCGAAGCACCACGACGGATTCGCCTTGTGGGACTCGAAGGCTTCGGACTTCGACATCATGAGCACACCTTACAAGAAAGACCTGCTACAACCGCTGGTGGACGCCTGCAAGAAACACGGCATGAAGTACGGGTTCTACTACTCACACTGGCTGGACTGGGAACACCCCCAAGGAGCCATGCCCAACTGGGTGATGGTGCGCCCAGACAAGGAGTTCCAGCAATACTGGAAGAAGAAAGCCCTGCCTCAGGTAAAAGAACTGCTGACCAAATACGACCCCGACCTCTTGTGGTTCGACACATGGGGAGAGGACTGCCACATCACACCCGAACGGCGAGACGAACTCATCGCACTCATCCGCAAGCACAGCGACAAGTGCCTCATCAACGGACGCATCTGCTACAGCAATCCCGGTGAAAACATCGACTTTCTGGAAATGGACGACAACGCTTATCCCAGCGAAATCATGGACCGTCCGTGGCAGGCTCCCGCCACCATGCAACATTCTTGGGGCTATCATGCACAAGACTTTAACTGGAAATCGGCCGATAAGATGTTGGGCTACTTGGTATATAGCACCTCGCGTGGCGGTAACTATCTGCTCAACGTAGGTCCGAAAGGCGATGGCACATTCCCTGTCCCCACCGTACGCCGCCTACGCGAAATGGGTGCCTGGATGTATGCCAACGGGGAAGCCGTGTATGGTGCAAAGCCCATCCGTCTGGATGCACCCAATGGGGTTTATTTATCACAAAAAACAACCGACGGAAAACACTGGCTATATATATCCATAACCAAACCCATGCCACAAGTCGCACTGCCCGTCAACGGTATCGGAGACTGTTTGGTGTTGGAAAGCGGATGCCCCATCAACTACAAGAATCATGGAGAATCTGTGTACATTAACGTACCCGAAAACCTGTTCACGGACTCTTCCATACAGGTCATCAAGCTTCAAATCAAATAAAGAAAGAAAAAAGCATGAAAAACATAATCAGTGTCTTCGGACTAGCCCTCTTATGTTCCTCTCCTGCGTATGCCCAATACAAAATGGAGCTGGACAAGGTTGCCACTCCCCAACTGAACTACATCAAGATGGGACACCCCGGAGCAAAAGGACAGGAAATCCGTATCAACAACTTATATTGGGAAGAGGCCGGAAAACCTAAATTCCCCGTCATGGGAGAATTCCACTACAACCGGATGGACGAACGCTATTGGCGCGAAAGCCTGATGAAAATGAAGGCGTCAGGCGTCGATATCGTATCGACCTACAACCTGTGGGTGCTCCACGAGGAATTTGAAGGCAGACAGGACTGGAGCGGAAGAAACAACCTGCGCAAGTTCGTGGAACTGTGCAAGGAAGTGGGACTCAAAGTGCATCTGCGCCCCGGTCCGTACTGCAACGCCGAAATCAGAAACGGCGGTTTCCCCGACTGGATTGAATTCAACAAAAACCTGAAGACCCGTACCAATGACCCCTTGTACCTGGAATATGTGAAGTACTGGTACCAAAGCCTGTTCAACCAAGTGAAAGGACTGCTGTACAAGGACGGAGGACCGATCGTAGCCATCCAGTTGGAAAACGAATATGTGACCGAAGGCATGGTAGTGCCCCACCTCACCGCACTGAAGGAAATCGCCGTCGAAGCGGGCTTCGACCTGCCGGTCTATTCCATGACGCACTGGATGATGAGCGATTATCCCAAAGGTGAAATCATCCCCTATGCCGGCTACTACCTGGAAACTCCGTGGATCAGTTTCGGCGACAAGGAGAACCCGACTACCGACCAGGAATTCTTTTCGTACAACCGCGTATCGGACAACATCGGCAACGACTTCATAAAGACCTCCGCCAAGGTGGAATCGCTGGACGCAAGCGCGAACGACTCCCCCTACTTCACCTGTGAAATGGGTCTGGGCGCCCCCAACTACTACATGCGCCGTGCGGTAGTGGAAGAAGAAATGGCGGGCGAGAACATCAACCTGCGCTTAGGATGCGGAGTGAACCTGATGGGATATTATATGTATGTAGGACAGACTGACCCCATAGGCGAACAATACACCACCGCTCGCGCCACTGCCCGCGTGAGCAATGACTACCAGGCTCCGATCCGCGAGTTCGGACAGCTGGGTGTGGTGATGAAGGAGAGCAAGAAGCTGAACTACTTCATGAACGATTTCGGCAGTGAGTTGGTCAGCAAGCGCGCTTTCCTTCCCCTGGCCAACCGCGACCGCAAGAACCTGCAATGGGCGGTCCGCACCGACGGTAAAAGCGGCTATGTGTTCTGCTCGAACATCCTGCACAAGCATCCCCGCAAGGAATACCGCAACGTACAGTTCAACCTGGAACTGGACGGCGAGAAAGTCTGCCTGCCACGCAAGAAGACCACCATCAAGGACCGTTCCTACTTCTTCTGGCCGTTCAACATGGACCTGAAAGGCATCGTCCTGAACTATGCCACCGCACAGCCCATCTGCCATCTCGACGAGAACGGCACCCGCCATTACTTCTTCTTTGAAGATGACGGCATCCCCGCCGAGTTCCGCTTCAAGGCCGAAAACATTGCAGAAGTACAGACCGGCAAAGGACAAGTGAAGAAGTCGAAAGACGCCTGGTTCGTAGATGGGCTGCAGGCCGGCAAGGACTGCCAGATCCGGGTAACCGGCAAGGACGGAGCACGCATCTGCATCACGCTGCTTACCGAGAAAGAGTCCGATTACATCTGGAAAGGCGAAGTAAACGGAAAGAAATTCGTTGGTTTGAGCGAATCCTTCCTGTTTTTCGACAAACAAGAAGCGTTCCTGGCTTCGGAGAACCCGACCCAAACGTTCGAACTATTCACCGGAGGCAAGTTCGTGACACAGACCTACCAATCTCCCGCTATCCGGCGCGAAGCCAAGGCTGTAGCCGTAGCTCCGATGAACGAAGCACAATGTATCCGTCCGGCCAAAGGACAATGGGTGAAACGTACTTTCGACGCCCGCAACCTGGCGGCCATCGAACGTGCCTACCTGCGCATGCAGGCCGCTCCGGAAACGAAAGCTTTCATCAACGGAAAGGAAATCACGACTACCGACTATCAGGGGTACCGGTATGCCGATGTGACAAAGGTCTGCACCGACGAAATGAACGAGATCAGTTTCCAGACAGCAGGTACGTCCAAAGACGTGACCGCCGAAGTGGAAGTCATGCTGGCCAACGGTACCCGCTGGCTGTGGAGTACCGATGCACTGTGGCGTTGTGAAGACGGACGCACCCCCATCGAAGTCCAAGTGGCAAACGCCAAGCCCTCTGCCTACGACGAACGCGAGCACCTGGCGGTATTCCAGGTAGCACTGCCCACCGACATGTGCCCCGAAAAGGCTACCCGCATCTACATCAATGCGACAGGTGACGTGGCGAATGCCTACGTGGGACAAGACCTCATCCACGACGTGTTCATCAACGGAGACGAGTGGGTAATCGGCCTGAACCGATACACCCGACAGATTGAGGGACACCCCACGCTGACCCTGCGTATTGACGGACTAAAATCGGCCGACATCAATATGTATCTCGAAAAAGACCTGATCCGCCGTACCGACTGTGTACAACCCGTGATGCGCAGCATCCGCATGGAACAGGAATATGTATCACTGTTAAAGCTGTAAATACAATATGAAGAAAAAACTACTGACCTGTCTGCTTTGTCTGTTCGCCTACATGACGAACGGACAGACATTCGATGCCAAGTCGTTCTACAAAATCTACAACGACCGGGGCGAAGTGATGGACAACGGCGACTCCATGGACAACTCGGCCAACATCATTCTAGGTCGCGAAGCCAAAGGAACAGCCGGACAACTGTTCCGGATTATCCGTACCGAGGACGGATTCATCCACTTCGGGCTGCCTGCCTACGAAAAAGCGATGGACTATACGGGTGACGCCAAGGCCGATGTGCTCGTCATCCAGTGGGACGGCTGGGACGCCAACATCCACCAGCAATGGACACTTGTTCCCGCCGGCGGCAAGGACATCTATTTCATCTCGCCGCGCAAGCATACCGACCTGGCACTGAGCTACCGCAAGGACGGCAAGGTGCAGCTAGTACGCAAGAACGAGACGGACGCCACACAAAAGTGGAGCATCCGCAAGACCAACGAGCCCCTGCCCAAAAGCGTGAACGCCGTGGGTGACGAGAACTGGGAAAACGAACAGATATTCGCCATCAATAAGGAAGACGGACGCAATACGTTCCATCCTTTCCTGTCGAGCGAAAGCCTGAATGCCGACCCTACCCTGCACGAACCATGGGAGTTTCCCCGTGCGGACAACTTCATGCTGCTGAGCGGCATGTGGAAGTTCAACTGGGTGGACTGTCCCGAGAAGCGTCCTGCCGACTTCTATAAAGAAGGATTCGACGCCCGCAACTGGAAAGAAATACCCGTTCCTTCCTCTTGGGAAATGCTGGGCTACGGTACACCTATTTATACTAACGTGACCTATCCGCACAAGAATAAACCACCTTTTATTCTCCCTGTAGAAGGATGGACCATCGAAAAGGAAAAAAACCCCGTAGGCTCTTACCTACGTACTTTCCATATTCATAAAGAGTGGATGGACAAGGAAGTATTCCTGCATTTCGACGGTTGTTACAGTGCCATCTATATTTGGATAAACGGCAAGGAGGTGGGTTACTCGCAAGGTGCCAACAACGATGCGGAATTCAACGTGACCCGTTATCTGCGCCCTGGAAAAAACACCTTGGCCTGCGAGGTATATCGCTGGAGCGATGGCTCTTACCTGGAAGACCAAGATATGTTCCGCTTGAGTGGCATTCACCGTAATGTATATATGTATGCCACCCAAAAAGTACGCGTACGCGATTTCCATATCACCGACCACCTGAGCGATGACCTGAAGAGTGCTTCCTTTGAAGTGACTTCCGAATTAAAAGCTTACGGCAAGAACTTCAGCAACCTGAAGCTAGAGATACAGGTACTCGACCCCCAAAACCGCGAAGTAGTCCTACAGGAAACAAAAGTCGCTTCGGTACGCCGTTCAAAGCCCCAGACTGTCCGTATCAGCGGAAACATTCCCGCTAACGTCGCTCTATGGACTGCCGAAACTCCCAATCTATATACTTTTATCGTCACTCTGAAAAATGCCAAAGGGCAAGTCATCGAAACTTCGGCCAACAAGTACGGTTTCCGTCGTATCGAACAGAAGAATAATAAAGTCTATATCAATAATGAGCTGGTTTTATTCAAAGGTGTGAACCGCCACGATACACATCCGGTACTAGGAAAAGCCATTCCTGTAACTTCCATGAAACGCGATATCGAATTGATGAAATTAAACAATGTAAACACCGTCCGTACTTCTCATTATCCGAATGACGCCCGTATGTATGCCCTGTACGATGCTTACGGCCTCTATGTGATGGACGAAGCCGATGTGGAATGTCACGGCAACAACTCCATTGCCGGAAAAGAGGACTGGGCACCTGCCATGGTAGACAGAATGGTGCGTATGGTGGAACGCGACAAGAACCACCCGTCCGTCATCTTCTGGTCGCTAGGCAACGAATGCGGCGGCGGCAAGAATTTCGATGCCATGTACCAGGCCGCCAAGGAACTAGACCCCACGCGCATGATCCATTACGAAGCCAAGAACAACCTGGCGGACATGGACTCGCAGATGTATCCTTCGGTAGAGAACATGATTGCCTTCGACAAACTCGACCGCAAAAAGCCTTACTTCCTGTGCGAGTATGCCCACGCCATGGGTAACGCCATCGGCAACCTGCCCGAATACTGGGACTATATAGAGAACCACTCTACACGTACTATCGGCGGCTGTATCTGGGACTGGGTGGACCAGGGACTGGTCATGCACGGACGTCCGCAAAACGAGTACTACTATGGCAGCGACTTCGGTGACAAGCCCAACTCCAACGACTTCTGCTGTAACGGTGTGGTGACCCCCGATCGTCACGAAACGCCGAAACTGATGGAAGTGAAGAAGGTTTACCAGTACATCGAAGTCAAGGCGACGGACAATGCCCACCGCATCCGCATCAAGAACAAGTATGACTTCCTGCCGCTCGACGCTTTCTACATGGACTGGGAACTGCTGAAAAACGGTATCCGCATGGAACAGGGCATTATGAACCTGCCCGCCGCAGATGCCGGACAAAGCGTGGAAGTGGAGGTTCCTTTCACCGCAGCACTGAACGATGATGCCGAATATGCACTGAGCGTGTATTTCAAGAAGAAAGCCCCCGAAGCATGGGTGCCCGCAGGCCATTTCTTCGCCAGCGAACAACTGATGGTAAAGGAAGGACAGGCCACACGGACAGCCCCCGTCCTTGCCGGACAAACCGTAACCATGGACGAACAAGGCAACGAACTGACCTTCCGTGCCGAAAACCTTACCGTGACTTTCGACAAAAGCAAGGGTGAAATCGTATCACTGGTACTGGGTGGGCGCGAAATGCTCCACAACCGCCAGGGATTCACTTTCAACTGGTATCGCTCGCTAAACAATGATGGACGCAAGTGGATGGACACTTCGGTTACCCTGAATGACTGCCAAGTGGAACAGGCAGACGGCAACTACATCATCACCGTCAACAGCACCGCTACGATAAAGACCGAGAAAGGCGACAGATATCCTTACACCGTGGTTTACACCCTCATGCCTAACGGCGTGCTGGACATCAACGCCCGATTCACCCTGAACGAAGACGCCTACAAACTGCCTCGTCTGGGACTGACGGCAGCCCTGTCACCGCGCATCGAGGACGTGTCCTACTACGGCCGTGGTCCTTGGGAAAACTATGCCGACCGCAAGGCTTCAGCCTTCTTAGGCGTGTACCACACCACCGTAACCGGCATGGAAGAAGAATATGTCCGTTCGCAGAGCATGGGCAACCGTGAAGACGTGCGTTGGGTGAAACTAACGGACAAAGGTGGAGAAGGCATTCTGCTTCAGGCCGACAAACCTTTCAATTTCTCGGCACTGCATTTCGGCGACCGCCAGTTGTGGAACGATATGCGCCACGGACACGAACGCGATGCACAACGTCTGAAGGAAACTATCTTGTGCATTGATGCCGTACAGCGCGGTCTGGGTAACCAAAGCTGCGGTCCGGCTCCGATGGAGAAATATGAGATGAAAACCGGTACGTATGACTGCCACTTCCGCATCAGTGCGCAAGACGCAGCCCAAAACTGACCAATCCGGTTATTTATAAAAATAAAAGCAGAATCATGAAACATAGATTATTAGTATGTACAGCTTTGTGCATGGCCACCGGTCTGGCACAAGCGCAATATAAAATGGATCTTTCCGATGTCACCTATCCTAAGATAGAATACCTGAAAATGGGGAACGTAGGTCCTGTCGGTCAGGAAATCCGCATCAACAACCTTTACTTGGACAAAGGTGGGATTCCCCAACTGCCTGTCATGGGCGAGTTCCACTATGCCCGCATGAACCCCGAGTTCTGGAAAGACGCCCTGCTCAAAGCGAAGGCTTCGGGCGTGAACATCGTATCGACTTATTGTCTTTGGGCATTGCACGAAGAGAGCGAAGGCGAACTTTCATGGAAAGGGCACCTCGACCTGCACCGTTTCATCACCCTTTGCAAAGAAATCGGATTGAAAGTCCACTTGCGTTTCGGTCCTTATTGCAATGCCGAGATTGTAAACGGAGGATTACCGATGTGGCTGGTGAACAACAAACAAGTCAAGAAACGCTCGAACGACCCGCTCTACCTGGCATACGTACGCCGTTGGTACGAGGCGGTTTACCGACAAGTGGAAGGATTGTTCCACAAAGATGGCGGTCCCATCATGGGCTTGCAACTCGAAAACGAATACGTGACCCGCGGCCAGATTATCCCGCACCTCACCACCCTGAAACGCATGGCACAGGAAATAGGCTTCGATGTACCTTTGTATTCGATGACCCACTGGATGGACAGCGAATACCCGAAAGGCGAAATCGTACCTTATGCCGGCTTCTATATCGAGGCACCTTGGACAACCAGCGGCAAGCAGGAAATGCCTACTTCCAACTTCGAGTTCTTCACCTACAACCGTCTGTCGGACAATATCGGTACCGACATCATCAAGATTGAAGGCGAAGTACAGTCCCTCAGCGGCGAGAACAACGACTCTCCCTTCTTCACCTGTGAAGTAGGTGTGGGCAGTACGACTTTCTATCCCCGCCGTGCCATCATCCCTGAAGAAATGGCCGGTGAAACCATCAACCTCCGCCTGGGATGCGGTGCCAACCTGATGGGATATTATATGTATGTAGGCGGAACCAACCCGGTGGGCCAGCTGCGCACCTTCGAGTCGTCGGGTCCTCGCGTAAGCTATGACTATCAGGCTCCCGTGCGCGAAAGCGGTACACCAGGAAATGTAATGCCCGAAACCAAGAAATACAACTATTTCATGAACGACTTCGGCACCGCCCTCGCCCCCACCGTGGCTTACCTGCCCAACAGCAACAACGACCGCGACAATCTTCAATGGGCCATCCGTTCCAAGGACGATGCCGGGTATCTGTTCTGCTCGAACATCCTTTACCGTCACGAACGCCAGGACTTCAAGCGCGTGCAGTTCACCCTCAAGCTGAAGAATGAAACACTGCGCATCCCCAGCAAGAAGGTGACGGTGAAAGGCGGTACGTATTTCCTGTGGCCGTTCAACCAACACATGGGTGAAATCTTGTTGAAATATGCTACCGTCCAGCCCATTTGTTCACTAAATGAAGGCAAGAATCAGACGTTCTTTTTCTTTGAGGATGACCAAATCGGCGGCGAGTTCCTGCTCCAAGGTGACAACATCAAGGAAGTGACCGTCAACCGGGCCGTTTGCCAGCGGAAGAAAAACGGTTACTTCATCGACCAGCTCCAGGCCGGCAAGGATTGTGTCATCACCATCACCAAAAACGATGGAACGAAAGTCCGTTTTGTGGTTTTGACCGAAGAACAGTCGGATATGCTGTGGAAGGGCAAGACAAAGAACCGGGAATTTGTAGCATTGACTTCCTCATCCCTAATCTATGACGACCAGCACATCACCCTGATTGACGATGCTCCCCAAACCAGCATCGACCTGTATGACAACGGTACTTTCCAGACCCGAAACTTCAAGGGTGATACCCGCCGGCTGAATGCAAACCTCCGTGCGTTGCGTCCTATGGAACACAGCCGTTTCATCGCTCCGGCCGAAGGAGGCAGTGTGACCCGTACTTTCCAGCTCCAACGCTTTGCCGAAGTACAGAAAGCCTTTGTACGTATGAGCGCTCCCCAAGGCACGGCCTTCAGCCTCAATGGACAGACGGTACAGATGCAGGATTTAGTTGGCTACCAGCGTGCAGATGTAACTAAGCTTTTGCGCAAGGGAGAAGCCAACGCACTGACCTTGACAGGCATGGACGCACAGAATGCAGCCGTGGCCGAAGTGGAAATTCTCATGACCAACGGCGAACGCATCCTGTGGAACACTGATGCCACCTGGACTTCCGCCCAAGGCAAAGTGCCTGCCGTAGTGAAAGAAGGAACCTTGCCCAAAGCCTTCGCTCCCGAAGAACATCTGGCAGTCTATGAGTTGAACGCACCCGCACCCGTACGTGGTGAAGAAGAGACCCGTATGTATATACGCTACAAGGGTGATGTGGCCAATGCCTACATCAACGGCCAACTGGTAGCCGATAATTTCTATGACGGAGCCGACTGGATTGTCAGCCTGAGCCGTCAGAAGTCCACCATTGACGCCAACCCCATGGTCATCCGCATTGACGGTCTGAAGAGTGCCGACGCTCCCATCTACTTCGAAAAGCACATCGACCCCTCACTCTGTGTGCAGCCGGAACTCAATGAAGTGGAAGTAAAACAGGAATATCGTTTTACCTTTTAATCATATTAATTCTTACTCATAATGAAACGACTCAAAAAAATTTCAATCGCTTTGCTTTCGGCAACCGTCCTTTCGGCTACCGCCCAGCAAAGTACATACACCTATTCCGTACCCGACAAGCCTTGGGGCGAAGGAATGGGTAACCACCGTGCCGTCATAGAGGTAAAGAGCCCCGCCGAAGCAGTGGAACTCCGTCTGGACTGGCGACGTGGCGACGACGCTTCGAACCAAAAGCGATTCCTGATTATCAACGCACAAACCGGTGACACAATCCCCAACGTGCAGAAACTTCAAGTAAACAATGAAAGCTGCGACATCGTATTTGGTCCCGTAAGCAAGGCAGGCACCTATTATTTCTACTACTTGCCTTACCGGGTACAACCCGGACAAGGTAGCTACTGGTACGGCTATCTGAACGATGTACCCGCCGACTCGGTATGGGCATCCACAACAGCCAAGGCGACAGACTACCCGCGTGCCGAGGTGAAACGCATCGAATCGCGCACGGCCTTCGACAGTTTCTACCCCATGGAAGTCATCGCCACGGCCGACGAGGTAAACGCATACGTCCGCAGCCACAAACAGACCTGGTTTGTTTTTCCCGAAGACCGAAAAAACCCCATCCGCATGCGCCGACACCTACCCTTGCAGTGGATGAAGGCCGTACCGGGAAACACCTTTGCAGGAACAGCGGCCCCCAACGAGTACTATGCGTTCCAATTAGGCGTGTGGAGTCCGTCCATCGCGCTGGACAACGTGCGCTATGAAGCATCAGAATTTACGAATGGCACCACCGTACTGGGCAAGGACCGCATCACCTGCTTCAACACCGAAGGCATCAATCCGGCCGGCAAGCCTTTCACTAAGAAAGTAAACGTGGCCAAGGGACAGGTACAACCCCTGTGGTTCGGGCTGGACATTCCCGAGGACACCCCTGCCGGTACCTACAAGGGAACCATCACTGTAAAGGCCGACCACCAAGTAGATCAGCGCATCCCGGTAGCCATCACCGTGAAAGGTGCCCCCATCGCCGAACGAGGTGACAACGAGCCGTGGCGCCACAGCCGACTGCGCTGGCTGAACTCCACATTGGGTATGGCGGATACCCCTGTCCTGCCCTATACCCCGATGGAAAGCAAGGGGGATGCAATGAGCTGCCTGGGACGTGACGTGACCTTGAGTCAAACATCCGCCCTGCCCCAACAGATTAACTCCTGGGGCACCGACCTACTGAACAATCCCATCGCCTTCATCGTGGAAACCGAAGAGGGCATCCGGCACTACGAGGCAAAACCTGTGACCGCCGAACAGACGGCCGGCCACCACACCTGGACCTGGAAGGCCGGAGATGCAGCCCTGGAACTGACCTGTACCGGACGCATGGAGTTCGACGGATGGATGAAATACACCTATACACTGACTCCCCAAAGCGACCTGAAGGTGAAGGACGTACGCCTTGAACTTCCCGTGAAATCCGAAGTGGCCTCCTATTTCCTCGGTGCCGGACTGCCGGGACAGAATACTCCCGCTGCCTACGAAGGCAAATGGGACACCCCCGAAATGACGGTCAACGACCACGGCGTGTCCATCCCCGTGAACAAGCAGGCCAACTGGCTGTGGCCTTTCGACAGTTTCTGGATGGGAAATACCAAGGCCGGAATCCACTGCGAACTGCGGGGTTCTACCTATAGTGGCCCGCTGTTGAGTGCCTACCGTCCCGCCTATCCGACTAGCTGGCACAACGGCGGCAAGGGTGGTTTCCGTCTCAAGAAAGAAGGTGCCACAACCCGCATGACCATATATAGCGGTGCGCGTACACTTAAAGCAAACGCTCCCATGGACTTCGAATTCGCCTTCATCGTCACTCCCGTGAAACCTCTCAACCTGAAGAGCCAGTTCACCGACCGCTACTACCACAACGGTGCGAAACCCACACCAACCGATGACGACGTGAAGGCAGGCGTGAAAATGATCAACATACATCATGCCAACGAGTATAACCCTTACATCAACTATCCTTTCCTGAGCGGTGATAAACTGGTACCTTTCATCAAGGAATGGCACAAGAGGGGATGCAAGGTGAAACTCTACTACACTTTGCGCGAACTGACCAATGTAGTGACCGAAATCTGGGCCATCCGCAGCTTGGGCGACGAGATTCTGCGTGATGGACGCGGAGGCGGCTATTCCTGGCTGCGCGAACACCTGATGACCGGATACACCCCCCAATGGTACCAGCATTTCGACGATGAAACGATGGTAACGTCCGCCGATGCAGCCATCCTCACTTCGGAAAGTGACTCGCGCTGGTACAACTACTATATCGAAGGCCTCCGCTGGATGGTGCGCCACTATGACATCGACGGACTATACCTTGACGACGTATCGTTCGGCCGTGACATCCTGCAACGGATGCGCCGTGCCATGGAAGAAGTGAAACCCGGATGCATCATCGACCTACACTCGAACACCGGATTCTCGCGCGGACCTGCCAACCAATATGCCGAGTTCTTCCCCTACATCGACAAGACCTGGTTCGGCGAAAGCTTCCTATACGACCGCATGACACCCGCCAACTGGCTCGTAGAGTCGAGCGGCATCCCTTTCGGACTGATGGGCGACATGCTGCACCGCGGCGGCAACAAATGGCTGGGAATGCAGTACGGCATGACTGTTCGCCATCCCTGGCTCACCGAAGGAGTGGTGTGCGACCCGCGTGTGGTATGGAAGGAATGGGACAAGTTCGGTATCGCCAAAGCCAAGATGACCGGCTTCTGGGAAGACAACGTGCCCGTGACGGCTGATGACGAAGCGGTGAAAGTCACCGTCTATCAGCGTGGCAAAAAGTTCCTCCTCTCCATAGGCAATTACTCGGACGAAGTAAAGCGCGTACACCTGAACATCGACTGGAAGAAGCTGGGCATACGCCCGCACAAGGCACGATTCACCATACCCGCCATCGATACCTTCCAGCCTGCTCTGAAACTGTCCGAAGGCGATGAACTGAGCATCGACCCCCGCAAGGGATGGCTCATCTACGTTGAATAATAGTCAACCAGACCGCTGTTTGATTTTTTATTGACTTTTTCATCCTGAACCTTAGTGACGGAAGAATATCCCTGCACTAAGGTTCTTTTTATAAATCCTAATAAAGAATATAGACAATGTACAAATTCTATCTGAAATCCGTAACCCTATGTGCCTTTCTGGCAATGGCCTTCCCAACGAATGCCCAAGAAGGCAAGTTGCCTACCGATGAAGAAACCTCCTGGGAACACGCACCCAGGGATTACCAGATTCCCCAAGGCCTAGTGCGCGGCGCTTCCTTCATTGACCGCATCCTGCCTATGCCCGACCCCACAGGCGGCCTCCGCAGCGATGTATGGGGAGGACCGAACGTGAAACCCCGTAATGTGGAAAACGGTATCGAACATCCGGACTGGTCGTTCTGGTGCCGTGGCGTACGCCGCATGGACGACGGAAAATACCACCTTTTCGGTGCCCGCTGGCCCGAAGACAAAGGATTTGACTACTGGCCGCAGTCGCGGGTGTATCATGCCGTGTCCGACCATCCTTGCGGTCCGTTCAAAGTAGTGGACGAAGACATCGCGCACGGACATAATGTCACCATCTACCGCGCCAAAGACGGCAGGTACGTCATCGGTGCCATCTACAAGAACTACATTGCCGACAGCTATAACGGCCCGTGGTCTCCCATCAAGATCGAGTTCGATTTCCGCGGAGGCTCCTGCCCCGACGACAGCAACAACACGTATGCCGAACGGCCGGACGGCAGTGTGCTGATGATCAACCAGCCCGGACGTGTGTGGATAAGCGAAGACGGCGTGAAACCTTTCCGCAAAGTGACGGACAGCCACGGTATCCATCCCTGTACGTTAGGCATATTCGAAGATCCCATCGTATGGAGAGACGAGGTGCAGTACAATGCCATCTACAACGACTGGTATGGACGGACCGCCTATTACATGCGTTCGAAAGACGGTGTGAACTGGGTATGGGACCAAGGTATAGCCTACGATGTCAATGTGGCACGCCATTCCGACGGAACCATAGAACGGTGGTATAAATTCGAACGTCCCAGCATCCTACAAGACGAATACGGCCGGGCCACCCATCTCTATTTTGCCGCCATCGACAGCCGCAAAGACCTGGACCTGCCCAACGACAACCACAATACCAAAAACATCGCCCTGCCATTAGTGGTGCAACGCAGGCTGGAACTGACAGACCATACTCCGCTGGCCGGAAAGACCACTGTCAAGGTAAGAATCAAGGCCGAACCCGGATTTGACCCTTTGAAGGAAGTAGAGGTCAAATCCCTTCATTTCGGTGCCCCTTCGGCAGTTGACTTCGGAAAAGGACTGGTTGCTGTCCGCCGCGAAGCCGACGGCAACGACCTGATTGTCACCTTCAGCGGAAAGTCCGCCGGATTTACCGAGAAAGACTTTGTAGGAAAACTTTTGGGCAATGATACCAAAGATAACTTCGTCTTTGGTTTCGTCCGTCTGCCGGGAGTTGATTTCGATGAGCCTATCCTCAATGCCAACCGTCCCATGCTCACAGGCAGCCAAGCCCGGTTCGTGATCGAGAATTTCGGCACCCATACTTCCGATTCCGTGGAAATCACTTGCGAATCAACCTTGAACGAGCAACATGCCAAACACACCTCGCTAAAGATGGCACCGATTCCCGCCTACGGAAACACTTCGGTCGAGATACCTCTGAATAGCGATGCTATCCAAGCGGGCAATGCATGTGAATACATCGTGACAATGTCAGGTGGAGGAGTTCCTTTCGTTCATAGCGAAACGATAATACGCCCTACAGCGTCATTGGCCCCGACAGCTCCGCTTGCCCTTCCTACCGGCGATTCTCGTACACAGCAGCCTTTAGTGATGGCTACCGGCAAAACCTTTGAAAAAGGCTTTGCGCTCCGATCGCCCGATACCGTAACCTGGTTACTCGATGGTTCGTACAATGAGCTGGAACTCTATTTGGGAGCCGCCAAGGCATCGTTAGGAGGCAGTGTCGTGGAGATTTGGACTGATGGAAAACTCGTCAATTCAACGCCTTTACTACGTCCGAAGTCCATTTATCAGGAAGATCACCATTTGACCATCCCCTTAAAAGGGATTCGCATCCTACGCATCGCATGCAACCGCTTCTTTGTGAACGATGTGGCAGATGTGGCATCCGGGCATGTGATTGTGGGCAAGCCAGTGCTAAAAAAACAACTAAAGTAGAAAGGGAAAGAATGACAGAACAACAAAACCAACTTTTGCAATCGGATCAGTCCGATGACTCCAAACGTCTAGAGTCATTGGACATTCTGCGAGGATTCGACTTGTTCCTCCTGGTAGGGTTTCAACCCGTACTTATGGCCTTCGGTCAAGTGGCACAATGGGAATGGCTCACTCCCCTGCTACATCAGTTCGACCACGAGATGTGGGAGGGCTTCCGTTTTTGGGACCTGATTATGCCCTTATTCCTCTTCATGGCAGGCATGTCGATGCCTTTCTCTCTGTCGAAATACAAGCAAGCTTCCCGACGGAGTGCCCTGTACCGACGGATAGTAAAGCGTGTCATCGTACTCTTTATTCTAGGAATGGTGGTGCAGGGAAACCTGTTGACACTGGATGCCAGTCAACTGAAGATCTACACCAATACATTGCAAGCCATCGCCGCCGGATACCTGATTGCTTTTCTAGTGCTGACCTACATACCCAGTCGCAGACAGATAGCGGCAACAGTGCTCCTACTACTAATCTATATGATCCCTTTCCTGCTGACCGGTGATTATAGTATGGAAGGCAACTTTGCAGCACGCATAGACAAGGCCGTGCTGGGACGGTTTCAAGGCGACCCCTCCTACACATGGATATGGAGCAGTCTGACCTTCGGAGTGACGGTGTTGCTGGGTGCCTTCTGTGGGCAGATGATCCGCACCGGACATTCCACTCCTCTTTCCACCGTTCACCGCATCATATCTGTGGGAGTGGGACTCGTGCTACTGAGCTTGCTGGTAGATAGTTTCCACCCTATCATCAAACGGATATGGAGCGGCAGTATGACCCTTCTTGCAGGAGGCTATTGTTTTCTTTTAGCCGGTCTGTTCTATTATTGGATAGACGTAAAAGGACACGGCAACGGCCTGCGCTGGCTGAAAGTATATGGCATGAATTCCATTGCAGCCTATCTTTTAGGCGAAGTCGTCAATTTCCGATGCATCGCCCATTCTGTGTCATACGGTTTGCAAACCACTTCGGTGATTTCTATTCCGTCTGGCTCACCGCAATGAACTTCCTCATTCTGTATGTCATTCTGTGTGCCATGAGTCGTTTGAATATCTATTTGAAAATTTAATTGTATCTTTTAAAAAAAGCATGAAACAATTCCTATTGACAAGTCTTATTGCTCTATGCATAAGCCTCCCGGATGTATGTGCCCAACACTTTATCCATGTGTCTCCGTCTGCTGGAAAGGATGCAGACATGACTTTAAAATTGCAACACGCCATTGACGAAGCCGCTTCTTACAAAGGAATAAAACCGGTGGTTATCCGTTTGCAGCAGGGAGATTATCACCTGTACAGGCAGAGTGCCACCGCCAAACGTTATCCGGTGTCAAACACCACTTCGGAAACCGAAAATCCGGACCCGGTGAAACACATCGGACTTTGGATGAAAGACTTGAAGAATGTGACGTTCGACGGAAACGGTGCCAGACTGATCACTCATGGTGAGATGACCACCTTCTTCATGGACCGGTGCGAACGCATCACGCTGAAAGACTTCACCATAACAGCAGACGACCCCACCGTGCCCGAACTCACCATAGTAGAGAAAGGAGAACGCCATCTCACCGTCCGCATTCATCCGCAAAGCCGTTATGAAATAAAAGCAGGCCGGTTTGCTTTCGTAGGCGACAGCTGGCGGCTGGACGGAGGAATCGCCCAAGCATACAACCCGCAAACGGATGCGACCTGGCGGACAGAATCCCCTTTGACCGGACTGAGAAGGGCGGTGGAACTGGAACCGGGACTGCTTCGCTTTGCCTATGACCATGAACCTGTGGGACGTGCCGGACTAGTTTATCAGATGCGCGACGGCATCCGAGATGAAGTATGCGGCTGCATCCAGTATAGCCGGAACATTACACTAGAAAGAATTCATTTTGCTTTTCTGGGTAATTTCGGTCTCGTAGGACAGATGTCCGAGAATCTGACCTACAGACAACTGATTTTTGAACCGGAGTCTGGAAGCGGACGCACGTGCGCCGGTTTTGCCGACTTTGTACAGATGTCCGGGTGCAAAGGCAGGGTATTGATTGAAGATTCCCGCTTCTCGGGAGCGCATGACGACCCTATCAACATACATGGCACCCACTTGAAAGTGACCAAGTTCCCGGCATCCAACCAAATGGTGCTGAAATATATGCACCATCAGACTTACGGCTTCCAGTCCTTCCTTCCGGGAAATGAAATCGAATTCATCCACCCCAATACTTTGTTGCCGCTAGCTTCTGCTAAAGTAAAAAAAGCGGTAATGAAGAACGACCGCGAGATAATCGTCACCCTGACACGGGACGTGCCGCAGCATCTCAAGAGTATGCAAGACCTAGTCGTAGAGAATGTCACTTATACTCCCGAAGTCATTGTACGAAACAATTTCTTCTCCCGCATTCCCTCTCGGGGACTTTTAGTTACCACACGACGTAAAGTACTGATAGAAAACAACACTTTCTTCCGAATGCAGATGAGCGGCATCTTGATAGCAGACGATGCACGCAGTTGGTTCGAGTCGGGTATGGTGCACGATGTGACCATCCGAAACAATCGGTTCATCGAATGCGGTACGCCCGTCATCTTCATCGCCCCCGAGAACAATCGTCATGAAGGCTATGTACATCGCAACATCCGCATCGTCAACAACCGCTTCCTGCTAAAAGGGACTGATGCCATCCATGCCAAATCAGTGAATGGGCTGCACATCACCAACAACCTATTTCTTACTTCCGGTGAAGAAAGTATCGAAAAGCTGGTCACAACACAGGAATGCAACGATACCACGCTAAGAGGAAATATCGTTCAAGATGTTGTACGTTAAGCAATTAAAAGGAGGTGTGCATTCTATGTTTTTACTTGCCTAAAAACATAAAATACACACCTCCTCAAACTAATTTCAAGCCAGCTTACTCATAAACTTCTCCCTATCGACAATATAGCGCACATGTGTACCCTCGCCAATCACCCCTTTACTGTCCTTGGCCTGCACTTCGAAAGTAAGCTTTCTGCCTTCCACTTCCTTCAATACAGCAGTTGCCGAAACCGTATCTCCCATGGCCGAAGGTTTGATATGAGTCGTATTCATCATCGCACCTACAGTAGTGGCACCTTCAGGCAATTCTCCTACTACGGCATTCATTGCCGCATTTTCCATCAATGCCACCATAGCCGGTGTAGCAAAAACCTCTAAATCTCCGCTGCCCATTGTGGCAGCTATGTTGTCTTCCGACACTGTAACGGTCGAAGTATAAGTCAATCCTGTTTCCATACGTTCTATTCTCATTATATTTAAATACAAAGGTATTCATTTTTCTTCTATCAACCGGCTATGTTACTCAACCAATTTATTTCTGCTATCGCAAGGAAGTTTGAATTCAACCGGTACTTGCCCTTTTTCATTTTCATCTCTCATATGCCTCATCATTTCCCCTTATCCCTGATGAATAAAGGATTTCGGGTATGAGAGATACGAATGAGAGATACCTAAAAAGGTGAGAGCATTGCTCTCACCTTTTTCAAAATATGTCATTTTTTGTACGTTCCACCACTCTATAAAACACACCATCCCTAGTACGATGACTCAGAATCCCCAACTTGCTCAAGAAACGTCCGAACATATTCATCTTTCCGACCGGCAACTTGATACCGCTCTTTTTCTGCAAACATTGGAAAATCTCCACTGCCAGCATCCATTCTCCTTCCGACTCATCCTCCGCAGCGCGGAAATACTGATGATACAACTGCTCCTGAATAGGTTCCTGCTGAAATTCACGATTACTTTCCGTCTGCCGCATACCCTCTTCGCGCGTAAACCAATAACGCTCCCCATTATCCAATGCAGTTACCGCCTGAGCATAAAGTTGCTGATAATCTATCGGTTGCGAATTATCTATTTCCGAAACATGCACACAGATAAAACGACGGCTGCCGCTAGGGTCATTCAACAAATCTTCGTGATTGCTGGTGGCAATGAACGAAGCATAGCGACGCACTTTCTCTATATAAGCACTGTTGGGACGGCGCACATTGACCGAAGGCTTCTGCAACAAATGCTTCAGGAAGCCTTGATGACGGACACTGATTTGATCGAACTCATCCAGATTAATCAGCGCAAAACGATTCAGATAGAGCATGGCATGGCGCTTTTCGCTGAAATCCAAATCATCCGTATAATAAAGATGTAGCTCCGGAGGAAGAATCTCTGTGCAAAAAGTAGATTTATCAATGCCTTGCGGACCCACCAGCAATGGTGAAGTACTGTTGGCGTGCTTCGTGTCGCGTTCCTGCCAATACGCCACCATTCCCAAAAACCATCGATAAAATAAGTCCTGCCAATGCAGATTGTCACATTTCACACGTCCTGCCAAATCACGGATATAATCATGTCCATCCCAACGAGGAAGCTTCTGCAAAAAATCATCTATCGGCGAAAAATCCTTCACTCTATCGGAGTTGATATAACGGCGCACATCCCTGTCCCACAACTGCAAGCCTTCAAGCTGGGCGTTCAGTGCTATACTGTTATAAACTAAATCGGTAACGGGTCTGAACTGAAAACAGAACGTTCCCTGTTCACGATGTTCCACTACTCCCGTCATCACATTTCGCCGAAACTCATAACGACGGTTCATAAACTCATTCACTTTCAACGCCTGCAATTGTTCGGGCTTACACAATGCCTTTTCATTGAATCCTTTCTTCACCTGATACGTATGGTGCAAAGTCTCCCTTATCTCAACTTCCGACAAGATGGTATCCCAATACAGCATCGTCCACTTCACGGCATCTTCTTCGGAAATGCCGGCACAGAAACAGCCTTCTCCCAGCAGATGAAGCAACGGTTTGAAATCCAATTTTAAATCAATGTTTCCATACTTCTCTATCGCACGGCCCAAAGCGAGCTCAAACTGGACAGAAACGTAACGTTGCTTCTCGTACCAAGATTTTCCGACACTCTCCACAGGTGTCAATTTATGAAAATTCTCTTGAAATCCCGTTTCCACAGGCATTTGCGTAGGTTGTTCAAGATGAATGGCAAGCGCCTGAGAGTTATGATAGACTTCAGGGTCATAACTCAGACGGCAACTTTGGGTGAGATGAGGTTCCTTCAGTTCGATGGGATAAGACAATCTAGGTTCGTAAGTCTTAACAGCATGACGAAAAGCATGCGCATGAAACAACGCCGCTTCCGTTTCCGTTTGCGGCAAGGTTCCGTCAGGACGGGTGTAAGGAACTACAAATTTCACACTTCGCCCGCTTGCCCCCACAAAAGCCCACAACGTTTGAGGATAGGCAGCTATTTGAGCACGCAGTTCACGTGCCTCTTCCAATCCTTTCAAATGTTTGATTTCCAGCAAGACACAACCGGTATACTCTTTTAGGAGCAACCGTTCTCCATCCATTTTGAATATTCCTGCAAAGATTAGCCGAGGAATTCGCTGTATAAATTTATAAGACCTATCGGGCATTGCCGACTGTAATTTTTCACGAACTTTCTCAATTAGTGTTTGTGTATTACCGGCCGTAAGAAGAGAGAGTACACTTTCGTCATCCAATTTCCGATGTGTAGTTTTACTTCCTCTACATCCTAATTTTGTTATCTTCATCCATTATTTTATTAGTCACTGTAAAAGTAATGCTTTTCTTCCACAAAAACAAATATACGCCCGCTTATCATTAAAATAATATTACTTTTCTTCTATTTGTTTTTCCGATAGTTTTTGATTACCTTTATACACTTTAAACTTAGAATAAAAACAAGATGAAAACAAAAGAATTTGATTACAATTCAGTTCCCCAAGGCTTCGCCCATTGCCTGAATGAGCAGTGTCCGCAATCCGCTGACTGCCTGCGCCGTAAAGCGGCTCTTCATATCCCGGCAGACTGCCAGTTTATCAAAATAGTGAATCCTACCTACACTCCTGAAACGAATGCGGAATGTCCATATTACCGTTCGGGAGAAACAGTCCGATTCGCCCGCGGAGTGGCGCACCTGTACGACAACCTTCCACACAATGCGGCTATTGCCATCAAACAGAGTTTATTGTATTATTTCGGCAGAAGCGGCTATTATCGTTTTTATCGCAAAGAATCTCTTCTTAGTCCGAAAGACCAAGCATTTATCCGTCAGGTATTCCGTAACTACGGCATAACATCCGAACCGGCTTACGATGACTTCGTGGATCAATACGTTTGGTGGCAATGATAGCTCCTTTCGGCAGTGGTGAAATATGCAATTATTCGAATCAATGTGTTTCCCGAATGATACAGATTGTTTTCCCCTATTAAACAACCTGTTTCTGCCTATTGAACACATTGTCCTCCGCCCCGGAACAGAGTGTTTCAACCGCATGAAACACATTGCAGGAAAGTATGTAAGTGAAAAAAGCAAAGGAAGAATGTATCAACTTGTATAGCAGGAAGTGCACAAAAGATACAGCATTAGGCAAAAGTGAGAGCATCGTTCTCACTTTTTTGCTTATCTCTCATCCCCATCTCTCACCCCTGAAAACCTTTGTTCATCGATATTTCAGCTATATCAATGAGAGTATGAGAGCAAAAAATCAAAATTCATTCTATTTTGGAGAAAGGTTGTTTTACAGACGACCCCCGCACTATCAGACGAGTAGGAATCACTACCTTCTTCGGCCTTTGAGTTTTTTGCAAATGTTGCAGGAGCAAATTACATGATACCACCCCCATCTCATAAGTTTGATGGGTAATGGCTGTCAACGCCGGTTCCACATAATTAGAGTGCAACTCATCGGTATATCCAATTAATGCCACATCTTGCGGGATGCGCAGTCCTTGCTCTTTTATTTCTTTCATCGCAGCAAAAGCCAACGTGTCATTCATGGCAAGAATGGCTTCGGGAGGACAGGGCAATGCCAGCAACTTCCGAGTTGCCCCACGTCCCTCTTCATAAGTCATTTTTCCACAAACAATCAATTCCCTCTCAATGGGAATCTGATATTGCCTCAGCGCATCCAAATATCCATGCTTCCTTTGTTTTACTATATCCAGATGATTCGCTCCGCCAATAAAACCAATCCGTTTCACCCCATGCTGCAAAAAATGTTCGGTAGCTACCTTACCCGACTCTGCATTATCGGCAACTACGCAAGAGCAACGACTGTGCAGACACACCCGGTCAAAGAATACCAAGGGCACGCGCTGCATGGTCAGAGATTCAAAGTGGGCATAGTCCGTCGTTTCTTGTGAAATGCAGGCAAGAATTCCTTCCACACGAATATTCACCAAATCTTCCACACACTGCTTCTCCAGCTCATATTGCTCATAAGAAGAGGTAATAATAACAGAATAATGATTTTGGCGCGCCACATCGCTAATGCCGCTAATAATGGAAGAATAGAAATGAGTCACAATATCCGGCACAATGATTCCGATGATTCGCGGGGTGTTCTTGAGCAGACTCATTGCAAAAGGATTGGGACGATAATTCCACTCTCCGGCCAACTTCTTTACTCGTTCACGCATCTCCTCCCCTATCTCGGGGCTATCTTTCAATGCCCGTGAGACAGTAGATACAGAGACACCCAGCTCTTCTGCCAAATCTTTTAGAGACACACGCTTTTTACCACTCATACCCATCCCAATCAAACTTTCCACAAAGGTAATCATAAGAATTGTTTACGCAAAGGTTTGCGTGCTTTTTCTCAAGGGATACCCTCACACTTTAGCCATATATTGCCTTAATTTGAAACCATTAACTGATTAAACAACATTTTGCAACCAATGAAATACAATGAAATCGGAAAAACCGGAATGTGCGTTTCAAACCTCAGTTTCGGTGCATCTTCGCTGGGAGGAGTATTCCATGATACCACTGAAGCGAGAAGTATTGAAGCCGTATTTACCGCAGTGGAAAAAGGAATAAACTTTATCGATGTGTCTCCCTACTACGGTCATTATAAAGCAGAAACGGTGTTGGGGAAAGCACTGAAACAGATTCCGCGCAACAAGTACTACTTGTCTACGAAGGTAGGACGTTATGGCGAAAACGGAGTCAATAAATGGAACTACTCGGCGAAATATGCCACAGAGAGTGTCTATGCAAGTATGGAAAGATTGAATGTCGATTATATTGACCTTATCAATGTACACGATATCGAATTTGCCGACTTGCATCAAGTTGTGGATGAAACACTGCCTGCATTAGTTGAGCTGAGAGATAAAGGCATCGTGAAACACGTAGGCATCACCGATTTGCAACTGGAAAATCTGCAATGGGTAGTAGAACATTCTGAGCCCGGCGTAGTGGAGAGTATATTGAATTTTTGTCATTATTCTCTAAATGACGAAAAGCTGAGCGATTACTTCAACTATTTCGAATCGAAGAATATCGGCATTATCAATGCTTCTCCTCTTTCAATGGGATTACTTTCGCAACGTGGCGTTCCCACATGGCATCCGGCCCCGAAAGCACTGGTCAGAGCATGCCAAAAAGCGGCCCTGCATTGCATGTCCAAAAATTACCCGATTGAAAAGCTGGCAATTCAGTATTCCACCGGTAACCCGCGCATTGCCACTACTTTGTTCAGTTCCGCCAATCCCGACAATGTATTGAAGAACATCGCTTATGTCGAAGAGCCTATCGACTGGAATTTGGTGAAAGAAGTACAAGAGATTATCGGCAAGCAAATGCGTGTCAGTTGGGCCAATTCGTAACGAAGGAAAGATATGGACTTTAAAATAATAGATGCTCATTCTCACCTTTGGCTCCGACAAGACGCAGAAGTCGACGGCATGCCCATCCGTACATTGTCCGACGGACGTTCGCTCTTCATGGGTGAGGAACGCCAGATGCTTCCGCCTTTTATGATTGACGGACGAAACAGTGCGGAAGTATTTCTATCGAATATGAACTATGCACAAGTTTCGGCCGCCGTTGTCACTCAGGAATACATTGACGGCATACAAAATGATTATTTGCTGGAGGTGACCGAAAAGTATCCCGACCGATTCTTTGTATGCGGTATGTGCGAATTCCGAAAACCCGGTTTCTTACAACAGGCCAAAGAACTGATAGCCAAAGGATTCAAGGCGATTAAAATTCCTGCCCACCGCCTCTTGCTAAAAGAAGGCAGAGTGATGCTGAACAGTCCCGAAATGGTGGAGATGTTTCGATACATGGAAGCACACGGCACGATTCTTTCCATTGATTTGGCCGACGGCAATACCCAAGTTGGGGAAATGGAAGAAATCATCAGTGAATGCCCCCGGCTTAAGATAGCTATCGGGCACTTCGGCATGGTAACTACTCCTCACTGGCAAGAACAAATCAAACTGGCGCGCCATGAGAATGTCATGATAGAATCGGGTGGCATCACTTGGCTGTTCAACGACGAGTTTTATCCGTTTACCGGAGCTGTGAAAGCCATTAAGGAAGCGGCCGATTGGGTGGGAATGGACAAACTGATGTGGGGTTCGGACTACCCACGTACGATGACCGCCATTACCTACCGCATGTCTTACGATTTCATCCTGAAATCGAACCTGCTGACGCAAGAAGAGAAGAAAGTGTTTTTGGGTGGAAATGCAGCACGATTTTACGGCCTGCAAAATCTGTGCTCGCTGCCCTATATAAAGAATATGTCTGAATAACCCTAAAAATCAATTGATAAAATAATAATATGAAAGCTATTCAAATTACCGCCCCCCACAACATGGGAGTGACAGAGATTGAGAGACCAACCCTGCAGCCGGATGAAGTACTCGTGAAAATAGAATATGTAGGATTCTGCGGCTCAGACCTCAACACTTTTTTAGGCCGCAATCCGATGGTGAAACTGCCCATCATCCCCGGACACGAGATTGGCGCCGTTATCGAAGAAATAGGAAGCGCCGTACCTGCCGGCCTGTCAAAGGGGATGACCGTCACCCTCAATCCTTATACCCATTGCGGCAAATGCACTGCATGCCGCAATGGGCAAACAAATGCCTGCGAATACAATGAAACATTCGGTGTGCAACGAAATGGTGCCATGTGTGAATACAAGGCTGTACCTTGGAGCAAAGTGATACCTGCCGATTCCTTGTCAACCCGCGAAGTCGCTCTGATAGAACCGATGAGTGTAGGTTTTCACGCCGTATCACGTGCCGAAGTGACAGACAGTGACACGGTGACGGTAATAGGTTGCGGCATGATAGGCATAGGTGCCATAGTGCGTGCCGCCCTGCGCGGTGCAACGGTCATTGCCATCGATTTGGACGACAGCAAACTGGCACTGGCCAAACGGGTGGGCGCGCATTACATCATTAACTCGAAGACAGAAAATGTACACACACGTTTGTCAGCGCTCACCAATAGTTCCGGCCCGGACGTAGTAATAGAAGCGGTAGGTAGCCCTGCCACTTATGTCATGGCAGTAGAAGAGGTTGCCTTTACCGGACGAGTAATATGCATCGGATACGCCAAGTCTGAAACCTCTTTCCAGACCAAGCTATTCGTCCAAAAAGAAATGACAATCAAAGGCTCGCGCAATGCCACGCCGAAAGACTTCCGTGCCGTCATTCACTATCTACAACAAGGAACTTGTCCTATAAACGAACTCATTACAACTTGCGTGAAACCGGAAGAAGCATTGACCGCCATGAAACAATGGACAGATACGCCGGGAAAAGTATTCCGCATCCTAGTAGATTTCACACGATAGCCCAAACGAATAAAAAAATCAACTTTAAACGAATGAACCTATGAATGCAAAAATAAGAAGAATAACAAGTATAGCCATAGTCGCATGCGCCACCGCTCTCTCGGCATCGGCTCAAATCACCGAAAGACAACGCCCTGCCGAATGGGATAAATTAATACCGGGCGGAAAATATGTAGACCGCTTTGAAGCCATGCAAGGCAGCAAACTATCCGATAAGGTGTGGGGAGCCCAAGAAGTACTTCCCCGGTTCGTGGACAATGGAATAGAACATCCGGATATTTCTTTTTGGGGTGGAAATATTCTGAAGGGAAAAGAGGGGAAATATCACCTCTTCGTATGCGGATGGCCGGAAAATGCAGAAAAAGGGCACATGGAATGGCCTAACTCTACCGTTTATCATGCTGCCAGCAAGCAACTCCATGGGCCGTATGCCATACAGGACACCATAGGAAAAGGCCATAATCCCGAAGCATTCACTTTAACAGACGGTCGTATTGTGGTTTATGTCATCAATGGTTACTACATAGCCGACAGTGTGGATGGTCCATGGGAATTCAAACAGTTCGATTTCAACCCACGCGACCGGAAAATCATAGAAGGACTTTCCAACCTTACCTTTGCCGAACGTCAGGATGGCTCACGCCTGATGATATGTCGCGGAGGGGGAGTATGGATAAGCCGTAGCGGTCTTTCACCTTATAACCAAATAACCGAAAGACGCGCCTATCCCAATGTGAAAGGCGAATTTGAAGACCCGGTAGTATGGCGTGACTCACTGCAATACCACCTGATAGTGAACGATTGGTTGGGAAGAATCGCCTTTTACCAACGTTCTCTGGATGGGGTGCATTGGGTTACGGAACAAGGTGAAGCGTATGTACCCGGCATCTCCCGACACAAAGACGGGAAAGTGGAAAACTGGTTTAAATATGAGCGTGCCAAAGTATATCAGGACAAGGAAGGACGCCCCATACAAATGAACTTTGCCGTGATAGACACCATCAAATGGGAAGATCATGGGAATGACCACCATAGTTCCAAAAATATCTGTATTCCGCTGAAAAAGGACTTGCTTCTATCAGTGCTCAATACAACGCCCATCGATGCTTCCACTCCGACTATCGAAGTAAGGATAGCCGCTGAAAAAGGATTCAATCCGTCCAGCCAATTGGACATACCCTCTTTGCGTTTCGGTTCCTTTAATGAAGTGAACTTCGGCCGGGGATGCAAGCCATTGAGCTGGAAAAAGGAAGGGAAAGACTTAATCATCACTTTCGAGGGAAAAGAGAGTGGTATCACTGCCGAGGAATTCGCTCCTAAATTAATAGGTAAGGATAAGAAAGGCGAATTTGTCATCGGTTACGCTCGTTTGCCTTATATCAATTATACACCGGCTATCCTCTCTGCTTTGCGCCCTCGATATGATGAGGCAGAGAAGCTATGGAAGGTGGAAGTACAAAACTTCGGGCTTTCCACTTCGGAAGAAACGACATTAAAGATAACTTCCAACGAACTGACCGTGGTAGAAACCTTATTACCGCCATTAAAGTCTTACGAAACCAAGACACTCTCCATAAAAGGCGAGAATCGACTGGAAGACCAACGGTTACTGAGCGTCAAATTCTATCGAAACGGCAATGAAATAGCCGTGAATAAATTTTAGATTTTCAATAGGTATTCAAACAATATTCAACCCACTTAACAGTCAATTACATGAAAAAGATTTTCGCATATATAGCCCTTACCGGAGCTTTGGCTGCTTGCAGCAATCATGCTGACACTTATTCTCCAGACATTACCACTGTTGCCTCACCCAAAGGGACAACAACATTTCAGCCGGACTCTGCTTCCATAGCCCAACATTACCAAGAGCCCGAATGGTTCCGCGATGCCAAATTCGGTATCTTCATCCATTGGGGAGTTTATTCAGTACCTGCATACGGCAGTGAATGGTATGCCCGCTTCATGTATCAAAAAGGCAGTGACATCAACCAATATCACGAAAAAACGTATGGCAAGCTGACGGAATTCGGTTACAAGGATTTCATCCCCTTATTCAAAGCCGAGAAGTTCAATCCGGATGAGTGGATGGAAATAATCAAGGCTTCGGGTGCACAGTATATCGTCCCGGTGGCTGAGCATCACGACGGATTCGCCATGTACAACAGCACTTTCAACAAATGGAATGCAGTAAACATGGGTCCCAAACGCGACATTATCGGCGAACTGAAAAAAGCCGCCACAAAAGCGGGACTTCGTTTCGGCCTATCCTCACACCGCTGTGAGAATGCATGGTTCTATGAATATGGAATGCAAACTCCTTCGGATGTACAAGACACCACCATTACGCTGTATGGCGAACGTCTGCATGAACCGGACGGTCCCGGTGGCATGAACCCTGCCGTGGACAAATACGAAGGCACCAACGCACGTTCCAGAGAACAGTTTCTGAAGCACACCTACGAACTGATAGACCAATACCAACCCGATTTAATCTGGTTTGACTGGACGGTGGGAAAGACTCCTTTTCAACCTACTTTCTACAAGTTCATGGCCTACTATTATAACAATGCAAAGGACTGGGGCAAGGAAGTGGTAGTAAACACCAAATTCGGTTATGGCGACAATATTCAGGTATTCGACATCGAACGGGGAAAGAGTGATGAAATACGTCGTTTCCCTTGGCAGACTGATACCTCTATCGGTAAAAAATCGTGGAGCTATTGCGTAGGCGAGGAAAATAAAGACCCAGACCACATTATTGATGATTTTGTGGACATCGTCAGCAAAAACGGAAATCTGTTACTGAACATCGGTCCGAAAGCCGACGGCACCATCACCGACGAACAAAAGCATGTATTACAAGAAATAGGCAAATGGTTGAAAGTGAACGGAGAGGCTATCTATGCTTCCCGCCCTTGGGTAGTATCCGGAGAAGGAAACACTAAAGGAACTTCGGGCTACATGACCGACAACCAAAAAACGGCATATACCGCACAAGACATCCGTTTCACCACCCGTGAAGAAGCTTTATATGCCATCTCTCTAGCGTGGACTGATGGAAAAATAACAATCAGAAATCTGGCAAAAGGCAATGCTAATATACCGGAAATCAAATCCGTATCCATGTTGGGTTGCAACGAAACGTTACAATGGGAACAGACGCTAAAAGGATTGGAAGTACAATTTCCCAAAAACGCACCGACCGATTACGCACATGTGTTAAAGATAGAGTATAAATAAACCGGAATAAATATGTAAGACTCAAAATGAAAAAGCAATATATGAAAAAAATTTTCTTATTATCCGCTTTATTAGCCACCGGCTCCTCATTATCCGCTTCCTATACCGGAAGAGTTTTTGTTGATAAAAACAACAACGGAATTTGGGAGAAAGGAGAAAAGACATTAAAAGGTATCAAAGTTTCTGACGGACTGAATGTAGTAGAGACCGCCACAGACGGGACCTATACGTTACCAGGACATGGTCGTGAAAAATTTATCTTCATCACCACCCCGTCAGGATACAAGACAATGAACCGCCATTATCACAGAATAGAAACCAAGGAAAAAGGATACGATTTCGGTCTAATCCCCTATAATCCGGGCATACGTAAAGATGGCTCACACCGATTCATCCACATCTCGGACACCGAGATATTCAACACCACTCATCACGAAGACTGGGTGAATAATGTGCGCGACTATGCCGCCAACGAGCAGGCCGCCTTCATTGTCCACACTGGAGATATCTGTTACGAAAAAGGTCTTAAAGCACATATCCGACTAATGAATACGGAAAACATGAATTGTCCTGTATTCTATTGCATCGGTAACCATGACTTGGAACGGGGGAAATATGGAGAAGAAATCTTTGAAAGCGTGTACGGTCCGGTCTATTATTCCTTTGATGTGGCGGGAGTGCATTACATCGTTACTCCGATGCCCTATGGAGACGCCCGCCCGGAATACACCACGGAAGATGTGTGTAACTGGTTGAAAAATGATTTAGCGCACATCAAACCGGGTACACCCATCATGATATTCAACCACGACCTGCTGACCAACGATGACACCTTTATATACAAAGGGAAAAATGGCAACAGCATCAATTTGAACGACTATAATTTGAAAGCATGGATTTACGGTCATTGGCACATCAACTACATGAAAAAACAAGGTAATGTATATACCATCTGTACCAGTTCGTTAGATAAAGGTGGAATAGACCATGCCAAAAGCGCTTATCGCGTGATGACTGTCAACCCTAAAGGAAACCTTTCCACCGAACTGCGTTATACCTACCTGGACCGCAATCTCCGTATCGCTTCTCCACAAGGAAGAACAGGTACTAAAACAGTAACAGTAAACACCTACTCATCTACATCACCGGTAGCCGAGGTAACTTACACTTGTTTGGAAAACGGGAAAACGATTATTCCCTATAAAAAACTCTCTCAAAAGACCGACTGGAGCTGGACAGCAATAATGCCGCTGCATGACACCTATGCCGGAAAAGAATTGGTAATGAGGGTACGCACTCGCTTTAAAGACGGAAGAACTGCTGAAACCGATAGTAAGTTCGTCTATGAAAAGAGTTCTCCAGAAATAACCTTAAACACAGACTGGAAAAACCTGTTGGGAAATGCTACTCACACAGCCACCGCCGCCCCACTGGAAGGTGACTTACAACTGGCGTGGAGTACCAATGTGGGAGCGAATATTTTTATGACTTCTCCGCTAGTATATAATAATAAGGTATATACCGCCTCTACCGACGAAGATTTAAAAGGACGCGCCGCCATCTATGCCTTGAACGGAAAGGACGGTTCCCTTTTATGGAAATATCCCGTAAGAACCTCCATCAAGAACACCATCGCCATAGAAAGCGGAATCGTTTTTGCGCAGGATGTACAAGGTAATCTGTATGCCGTAGATGCCGAGACCGGTAAACTGTGTTGGGAAAGTCAACTGCCGGTAAACGGTCTGCCCAACCTGATAGACGGTCTGGTTACCGATAAAGGTATCGTCTATGCCGGAAGTGGAAAGGCTCTTTCCGCTTTCGAGGCTACAACCGGAAAACTGATATGGAGAAACAAAGACTGGGCACAACGTGAAGGAACAACTTCAACACTGACCGTAGGAAATGACGTTCTGGTGGGTTCCGTGCAGTGGACCGCCCTTTACGGCAATGACGCAAAAACAGGCAAGATGCTATGGAATATATCCGACCATGGGCTACGCAATCGAGGGGCCTCAGCCGCCATGCACGGCTCATTACTATATATCATTGCTGAAAAGAATTTCTTTATCCTAGAAGCCCGGACAGGCAGAATCATCATTCGCAAGCAACTTCCCTATAATCTGGATGTAACCTCCACGCCTTTACTAACCGAAAAAGAAATCATCTTTGGCACAGCCAACAAAGGACTTGTAGCATTGGACAACCAGACTTTGGAAGAAAAATGGAATTGTCCGGTAGAAGATGCATTGATTTTTACAGCTCCTTATACCCGGTCTTTCTCGGGAACGATAGAGACCAGCCCCGTGTTGGCAGGAAATACAGTCTATGTGGGTGCTTCCGACGGAACCGTATATGCCATAGATGCAAACACAGGAAACAAACTTTGGAAATATAAAACAGGAGCACCTATTTTCGGGACAGTCGCTATTTCAGGCAATGCATTGATTGTAACTGATTTTGGCGGGAATGTATATGCATTCCGCACTATGTATCATAAAGAATAAAAAGGCCGTCACCTTTTGGGAAGAGGATGAAACCTATTAATTCATAAGTCTCTGTATGAAAGTGTCTTCTTTGTATCCTTCACACTGAAACACCTATGAACAAAGGAGTTTAATAGGTGTGATGTGTGAAAGCAGCTTTTATCAACATTCTTCTGTGAGAAAACGAGCAGACTTATCTCTATGGGATATTGTTGAGAATGAGGTCATATCCCCCATAGCCTCTCCCACCTGCACTCCATTTTTAATGTATCAAGAGGATGCAGGTGGGAGGATATGAGGATATTTTATTCTATTGACAGAAAGATGCCGGACTGTCCTTGCGGGTCATACAGTATATATTTCCCCTTACCTACAACATAGGACAATTTTAAAGTTCCGTTGACACTGACCACCGACTCTTGCGGCTGTACTCCATTAGTCACCAGGTCTTCATAAGTAAACACATTACAGAATCCTTTTCCTTTTACTTTCATAAGAACCAGTTTGAGCAGGATAGGTCTATAAGCGGAAGATTCATTCTGTTTTTCCACAATCAGCATACCGCCGGTGGAATCGGCCGACAAGACAGTGGCCCGGGAAGCTGTATCCACTATCAATAACCCTTCCTGTTTTTCAATAATAGCCTTTGCCGATTCTTTCCGATTTACCAGTATTTCACCTTTACCGACTATAACATCCGTCAAAGGTTTATAATTCGGATTCGCTTGCTTTCTTGTTTCCGTGACAGCAATACTGTTCTTGCGCAAAATATCTCCCCGCTCATTCTGAATCAATAAATAGCCGGACTCCTTTTCGCCTCCATAGTTCTGCTCTACAATAATACCGGTATCCTCATCCTTCTTTATACAAACCACATCCAACAACGGACTTTGCTCAAACAACGACTGATTAGGGTTCAATTTCTTTTTCTGCTGAAAAGCAATCTGTCCGGCATTGATAACTTCCACTATGCCGTCATTCTTCAGCAAACGGATTCTCTCTCCCGGTATCTGTTCGATGATTTGTCCTTCATACTTCTCGCCCGTACGCAATGCCACCACATCAATCAACCCTGTCAAATCAGTTGCAGCTCTGGGGGCACGCTTTATAGCTTGTATATCTTTCCAATCCAGATAATAGGAATTAGGAGTAAAATCAAGATATTTGATGACTTCTCCTTTTTCCAATATACGCACTTTGCGGGGAACAACATTCCAGTTTGAATAAAGCGGGGCCTTCGCTTCCCGAACGAGGGCAGAATCGAGGGCTATTGTATCATTCTCTGCTGTTTCCGCCAGAATGATGTCAGTCATTTGCAAAAACTTGCTGTTTCTGACAGTCTTTACCAGCAATGGGTTATCCCCTGCCCAAGCTTTCCAAGAGTCGGACAGTGTTTCTATCTCGATATCATAATCTAACATAGACTTCACCTGTTTCACCGGAATATAAACCGTTGCCTTTTCTGCAAAAAAGATAATATCTTTTCCCGGATGCTGAACAGAAATATAACCTTCGAGCACAGAGCCGTTTTTCAGCACAACTGTCTCATAAGGCCCGGCAACGGCAGTTAAAACCAACAGGTTTAATAATAGTATCCAACAAAATCTCTTAGTTTTCATCATTTTATCCTTTAAAAATTGACAAAGAAGGGTTCTACAGTTATGCTCTTACTTACTTTATTCATATCAGGAACAGTAACCGTCACGACACGTTTCTCTTCTTTTATGATTTTAGTAAATGTAGCATAAATCTTTTTGCTCTGTCCGGCATCCAGACTCACCTTTTCTTTCTTCGTTATTAATTGATTGCCTGTTATCACAGCCTCAAATTCCACCGGACCTCCTGTTTGATTTGTCAGGGTAACTACGACCGAAGCAACATCGTCTGCATTCGCTTTCACCTTGGAAGGAGCAATGGCAATGCCGACTCCGGTATTATTGTTCGCAACATTTGAAGTGTTTTTTATCATGTTGCTATTCCAAAGCTGCAGGTTTTCTCCTTCAAGTGAAAGATTGCGGGTCTCCTTTTTAGGTAAAACCAGCGAAAAGACGCGGGTGCTTTTCGCATTCCCGGGCTGGCTGAGATTCACTTTCTCATCACGGTCATTGGAACAGAAAAGTTCCAGTTCCGTCTCCTGCCAGGCCTGAGGCACTGTCACTACATAGTCCACAGACTCCATTCCTGCATCCACCGACTTTAACGAACCTACGGAAGAACGGCATTGGAAATATCCCGGATAAAGTTTCAGCAAACCATATTTATTATCCTTAGAAGCAATGGCATATCCTCTGCTGAAGGGTTGCGCATCGTCAAATTGTGCAGGCAATACGATAGTGCTTCCCTGTTTATAACCATACAAATCATCTTCCGAATAAACAGTCGGGCCATCATATACGATTCTGGATTTAGTTCCCTTTGCTGATTTATCCGCATGCTGTCCAATAGCATAATACTCATCAAACGACAAGACAATATTATTGTCTATCTTAAGCAACTGCCCTGAGGTATTGATGACACAATAACGATTGTCTTTTGTTATAACCAACGCTTCTCCATTCTTAAATGTCGTCCCTGTATATATATCACCTATATCGGATTGCAACACCAGATTTTGTCCGTTTTCGTTTACATAGAAGACTTTGTCCTTGTTTTTTGCATTCAGTAACCCGCTGACAGCATTAAGCCCTGCGGAGAAAAGATTTTTCCCCTTGCAAACAGAAGCCCAACCTTCAGAAAACGGATGCGCCACACTGTATGCAAAATCCAGTATCACCCGGCCATTAGGCCCAATGTATCCAAATTTTCCCTTCTTGTTGCAGACCGGCAATTTGCCTTCAGAGAAGAAAGTATAGTTTCCCACATACCATTCCTCGGAGATTTGTGAGGTAGTCTTATCCTTATGTAAGATGCTCACCAGCTTGTTCTTACCATCTACAAAGCGTAATACCAGTGAGCAATCTTCAACCATATTGGTAATAGAATCGGCATACACACCAACTATTATTTTACCGTCTTTGTCCACCATTCCCACTTGCTTTCCTATTTTCACCTTGTACATGTCTTCCCCATACGGAGTGATAGACGAATACTGAGGAGCTATCGCCCACTTAGCCGTTTGAGCATTCATTCCGCACGGAATGAATGCCCAAATCGTTAATAGCCAACAGGCATACGTCATTACTTTATTCATAGGCCCACCTCCTCTTCATACATTTCTTTCAGATACCTAGCCTGACATGCCAAGCCTAAAGTAGACCCCATTTTCCAGCCTCCCCAAAGAACACCTACCAATTCGCCATATTTATTGAAAATAGGTGACCCGCTGGCTCCGCCGACAGCTTCTCCCTGGAATTCAAAATCATATCTTCCCGGCACTTTGCTACACATTGTTTCCCGAATATCCGGTTCGAGTGAATGGTTGGTCTTCTCCACCGCACGATACGTACCTGCCGGATAACCGATGGTATACAATTTTTCTTCCAACGGTTTCAGTTTCTCTGTATTAAATCGTTTTACATCGAAAATATATTCGATGTCGGATGGAGTTTTCTTTTTGTTCAACTGCAAGATAGCGATATCCTTTTCATCCGTATCAGAAGCCTTTACAACATAGCATCTCTCAAAGTCATCATAATGGGTATAGTTTTGTCCGGGATAGCCTACCGATATATAATCGGATGCACCGGATATGGTATACTTCGTTTGTCTTACTCTGTTAATCAAAGCATTGAGTGACTTTACCCTTTGTCTGGGACTTTCTCCCAACGCTTTTTCTATTAAAACAGTACCGACGGAACTCGATGCCAGAAGTGTCAAATCGCTGTCTGTCTTTACTTCCTTTGTCGGAATCAGTTCCTCCAAAAATTCTTCTATAGCCTGCCTTAACATATCTTCCGTTTCAGGATTCATATAAGCCTTGTCCCAAGGATAGGCCACATGTCTGTTAGTCCCCATACGTCCTTCCCGGTCAATAAAAAATGCCGTCGCCGTATAACTGAACTTATTATACCCCTTAGGTATATTGTCGGAACCTACAACCCGGGCATGCTTGCCGTCCGTCGAGCACAGAACTGTATAAGGCTGACTGCCCAACAGAACATCGTCAAATGTAACCGTATAATAATAATTAGCCATTACCCAAACAACCGCCGGTCTGAATTTGGTAGGGTCAACGGTCTTACGTCCCAATATCCATATTGCCCCAAAAAGAACCGCAGCAGCCACACCGACAGCAGCTACCCATTTAATCCACGGATAAGGGGTGGGGAAAGGTAATTGCTCGGTTACATCCACATCTCCACAGAGAACAATATCTCCCTTTTTCACCCTAATTTCTTTACCCGGTTGTATCTTTACACCATTCACTTTAGTGCCATTTTTACTTCCCAAATCCGTCAGATAACACTTTCCGTCTTTTGCCACCTTGAACATAGCATGAAAACGGCTGACAAAGGCACCGGAAATAACCAAGTCATTCCGAAAGTTCGTACCGATATTAAGAATCGATTTATATTTGCTGGTATTTTCTAAAGCAGGAACTCGGCTCCATTGCAATTCAACATCAGCAAATTTCACATAATCCCCCCGTTGAATGGTAACTTCCTTGTTGGGAGTAATTCTCTTGCCGCCCACAAATGTTCCGTTTGTACTGTTTTTGTCTTCCAAAATGATTTCACCACTATCCAATAATAAGATTTCTGCATGATGGTTACTCACAAATTCGCTATTCAATACAATATTCGAGGAAGACGAACTTCCAATTTTTAATAGTTTCATTGTATATTGTTTTTTTATTAGTATTAGTATATAATAGGTACAGCCTGTTCTTTCTTGGATTCAGAATCATTCTCTTTTTTATCTCCGTTTTTCTTATTCTCCTCTTTCTTGTCCTCCGTCTTTTTCTTAGGGAAGAAATGATTCGACACATCGCTCTTCTCTTTCTTTTCAGAGAGAGAATCCTGCTTCTTCTTTGTCTCTGCCTGTGGTGCCACATCCTTTTCCGGAAGCACCTTTTCATTCTGCGGACATTCAACAACCGGAAACTGGGGAGTATCATCCTTCATATCCTGTATAACGACAATGGCTGTAATGATTACCGCCAGAACTATTACCGCCATAATGCCATATCTGTAATATCTTTGAACATCAGGTACCTGATTCCAATCCAATTGGCGCACATGTGCAAAAGAAACCACATCTCTTCGGGTGATAGGATAGACAGTATCCGATTTCAATTTAACACCATTGACAAATGTTCCATTTTGCCCCATACTAATAATCTCCATCTTTCCGGTTGCATGGATTTTTAAAATAGCATGGCGCCGACTGACTGTACTATCCGACAAAACGATATTACAGCTTTCATCACGACCAATAGTTAGTATCTTCATATTCATTAATTTTATGGCTATTTTATTTTATCTCTAATCTCTTTTATCCTATTTATAATAGAATCATAATGACTTTGTGCTCTACCGCTGTTTTCTTTAGCTATATTTTGTTTCAAAAGAAGTAAAATGCCGTATTCGCGTCCATTCTTCTCTTTACCATTAAACTCTTTTTCAGAGATGCCATATTTCTTTTTCAATTCAGGTTCCAGTTCCTGAACCATTGTCACTGTTTCTTTCAACTTTTGCTCTTTTTCCTTCCCCTCGGAAACATTACGTAATTCCTGCAAATTATTAATAATATCATCCAACCGCTCTATAATATCATATTGATTAATTATAACCGCCATATATTCTTTCGCCTTGCCCGGATTATTGGTAATAATCCGCGATAACGAATCTATAGTTTTCTTCTGTTCCTGTTCTGACTTTCTCAGCTTTTCATCAAACTCTGCCTGAAGTTTTTCACTCCATACCTTTTGCAAAGCTTCTATATCCAACTCTTCATTCTTGGAGGGAGCCACCGCTTGACCCGGTAAATAAAAGCCCTGAATGATATTGCCTGCTATACTGACACAACAGATAAATATCAAAGCAAATAATATATTCCTTATTTTTGTACTCATCTTTTCTTTTAATATTGAATTAAAATTTGTTTCAATTAATGCAACGGTTAGATTATCATGCTTGCCGCCATTTGCAATTCCCTCTTCATCCACACGAATCACAATACTTTCGACAGCCCCTCCCAAAGAAGGGGTACCCGCCACAATATCAATCAACTTCCGTTCCGGAAACATTCCCCATATTCCATCCGTACACAGCATAAAACGGTCTCCCTTTTCATAAGGCAGTTCCACGATATCCGCTTCAATGTCACTATTAGCGCCCAAGGCCTTAGTAATCATGTTTGACTGTTCCGACAAACGTGCCTGCTCCTCATTAATAGTACCGTTTTTAACCATCTCGAAAACCATTGAATGGTCAAATGTGCGGAACTTCTTATGTCCTCTGCGAAATTGGTATATCCTACTGTCTCCGACATAAGCAGCAATGGCCGAATACTCATTAATCAGCAAAGCAGTAACCGTAGTCCCCATACCGCGTAATGCAGGTTTCTTCTGTATCTCTGAAATCAATGCCTGATTCGCCATCTTTATGGCTTGTTGAAGAACTGTCAGAGGAGAATCCGAAGACTTGCCGGAACGCACTGTCTGAATAATTACATCAGTAGCAGTAGACGAAGCAGCCTTACCCGAAGGACCTCCCCCCATCCCATCGCACACAACGACCAATAATCCTAATGGAGTATCGGCATATCCGCATGTATCCTGGTTCTCAGCCCTACCACCTTGTCTGGAGTCAACAAAACCGACAGCAATAGGCAATTGTGTATTTATTGGTATCATAAGGCAAACATTAATAATATAATAATTATTCCAACCAGACAACCCACACCGACCATGACCAACCATGTCGGCACCACCGATGGAGGAGGAGCACTTAAAGCCTTTTGTAAAGCCACCTTAAACTCTCCCGACGACTGGAAACGCTCGTGTTGCTGTTTTTCTGTCGCTTTGCGAAGCACATCCACAACGGCTTTCGGTACTCCCTGTATATCCGGCAATACTTCCATTCGCTGTCTTTGTATAGTCTCTTCCCTTGTAGAAGAATCAAAAGGATTATAGCCGGCCAACAACTCATACAGTGTTACTCCCAACTCATAGATATCCGTTGTTTTATCTACAGTCAATTGGGTCTGTCCGGGTTCGATGATTTGTTCAGGAGCAGCATATTTGGGAGTACCTATCAAACCCGGAGATGTCATACTGACAGAATCGGGGGTATAAGCAATACCCAAATCCATTAACCTTATATTAGAACCGTGCTCTATCATAATATTAGCCGGTTTTATATCCATGTGAACGATTCCTTTCTGATGAAGATAATCCAAAGCATCCATCACAGGATAAAGACTTTCGCAGATTCGCTTTACCGCATCTTTCCTATTTCGTAAATGAACATTAACATGCTCGTCCAATGTTATTCCCTGCACTAGTCTGCTCACTATAAATATCGGGCCATTATATGGATTTAACTCGCAATATCCTATCATCTCTACCAAGTTACGATGCCGGAAAAGCAATGACGCTTCCAATTTGGCTCTTTCACGAATACTTGGTATATTGGCATATTTATCCACAACGCGCTTAATTGCCACCCTTTCCTGAGTCTGACAAGAACGCCCCAAATAAACAGTGCCCATAGCACCGGCGCCCAAAGGTGGTTCTGTCTGGTTGTAAAAGAACCATTCACCGTTTACGCATAAATAGATCTCATCGCCTTTTTGTACTATATTTCTATAATTAGGTTTCATTGGAGTGCTTCTATTCTTCTAGAACATTTACTTATATATTCATTATCATTCGCTTGTGTGGCAAATGTCAATCCTCGTTTGAAATACTCTAAAGCTTTCGTCAAATCCCGGCTATCGGCTTTACCTGTACGTATTTCACCGGCTAAGAAATCACAGCCCAATTCATACAAAGCTTTATAATAAGTCGAATCTGTTTTTACAATACCACTCATCATCTGATGTGCATCCTTACCGTCTTTTTTCAGCGCCTCCGATAAATAGTTCTTTATTTGTTGAATAGACTCAGACGAATCTTCTCCCGGATAGTGCAAACGCGCTATCAAATAAGCTGCATCCATAGAAGAACGATATCCTTTTTGAGCTACTTTCTCCAATAAATTCAAGCCATCGACTGCTTTACCCGAATCACCCAACAATTCAAAAGCTTCTTGTGTGAGCTGAGCGGCAGTCTTTACCATCACACTATGCCCTGATATAGAATCTGTCACCCTTTGTTCCGAGGGAACTGAAGAATCCAAAATCATATTATTCATTTCAGCTTCCCATGCTGCAATTCGTTTCTCGGTTTCTATTCTTTCAAGTTCCGCCCGCTGCTCTTCCTGATTGTCGGCTATGATTTTCCAAGTAATGCCTCCACCGACCAACGCAACTACAATGAGCACTGCAACCCATACATTCTTTTGCCCCATCTTGCCCATAATTGCCTGAACAGTCTCCATAATATTTCCGGACTTTTCCTGTTCCGTTACCAAAGGCATGGAAATCTTACTTATTTGCTCTACTGCCACTCTAAACTCTGCTGCCGATTGATACCGGTCTTTCTGTTTCTTGGCTGTAGCTTTGGCTATAATTTTTCGAATTTCTTTCTGTGGCACTTGTTGCAGAGGCATCTTTTGATGCAACTGCATTTCTAGAACTTCATGAGTAGCCCCTTCAAATGGTACATGCCCCACAATAAATTGAAACAGCATTATTCCGATGGCATAAATATCTGTTGTTTCATTTTGGTGCACCACATCGCCAACAACTAATTCAGGAGAAGCGTATGTTGCTTTTCCCATAAATTGTCCGGCGGTAGTCAGTTGCTGGTCTTGTGTAGTCAGTGTAGAAAGCTGTTTAGCAATACCATAATCAATAATCTTTATTTTCCGATCTGATGTAATCATAATATTACTGGGGTCAAGGTCACGATGGATATATCCTTTGTCGTGCAAAGCCATAATCCCCGATAATATATTTTTGATGACAAACAGTGCAAAGCCACAACGATCCGTCACATATTGATTATATAACTCCTGTGCAAAAGGAATATCCACTCCATTGCTATCTGTTGTTTTTCCTTTTAATAAATCACACAAAACTACTCCGTGCAACAGTTCACTTACCACATGATAATGCTGATGAACAACGGTTGGAGAAACCACTTCATCTATCTGAATAAAGCCAAACATTTCCACCAGATTTTCATTATGAATCTGGATAGAAGCTTCTCTCCGCGCTCTTTCGATGACGTGTGCAGGCAAATCGTCAAACAAGAATTTGATGGCTACATCCACACATACACCGGTCTTTTCTTGAATCCGCTTACCACGATACACCGACCCCATTCCTCCCACGCCAAGGGGCTGGCTATCCGTATCCACCTCGTAACGAATGTGGTTTTGTTTTTCATTTATGCTTTGTATGCAAATAATAGACATATCTTTTTCTTCATTTAGATTAAAAAGGGCTGAGCCTGTTACATAAACTTAGTTTTTCCCGGTTCTGTACCTTGAACTCCGTCCATTGCGACTGTTCCATTATTCATTGGACGATTATTATGGTCATACGGGTTAAAGCTGTCGCCTGTACCTTTAGGCGCAGTAAAAGGAAAATCCACATCCTCTTCCTCCTCTATAGGTATAAAGTTTTCCGATACGGTCAACCCCAAGGCTTGCGTGTCAATCAAAATCAGGAGCAATCGATAATTAAGACCGATTGTAATCAAATCATTATTAAAACACTCATGAGCGCTGTAATCCAACTCCTCTTCATTTACGAATATGCCATTTTTGGAACCTATATCCTTAATTGAAGCCAATATCTTATGTGTAGTTTTCATCTGCTTGATATTCAGTTCCGCATGAATATCCGATACAGTACCTTCCTTCAAACATATATCACAATTACTTGAACGCCCGATTTTATTTGAGCCGATATGAAGAGGCCAATATTCACCAATACCCTGGCGGGATATAGAATACAAAAATCCGACTACCGGAGCCCCCCCTCCTTTAGCACTCGATTCGTGCCGGCCAACATTAGGAGCCATCTCTTCCATTCCGGGAACCATTGTTCCGCGACTTCCCATGTCAGGAGTTGTAGTTCTCGAATACATATTATTCTTCTTGTTTGCATAGTATGAATTTTCCATACCCGGTACAGATGTTTTTTCTTGTGACATAGTATCTATTGTTTTAATTGTTCCTTATATAATTTACAAAGATTGTTTTTTTTTAATATATAAAAAAGCCACACAACGCGCTTAAGGCGTTATGTGGCTCTTATGGGTATCCAAACAGACGAAAATAAGGATTATTCCTATGAAAATATTATTTAGAGAGTCAAACTAATTTCCCTTGTTATTCTAGTTCGGCATCATTCCTGTATCAGTTCATACTTCACTTCAGGAAACCATCGTTCCAATATATTGTCCACTTCCGATTCTATCTCGGGAGTGACATACCTGCACACTTTCTTATAAGCATAAACTAAAGAAAACGCCTCGTCTATCCAGCCGATAACAGGCAACCGTTTGGCGGAAATCAAATCTATCGGAAGTATTAAATAAGATAAAGCTGCAACAATCAACATTTTGTCTGATGACGGAGTTTCGTTACTTCTCAACACATAATACAATAAAAGTACAGGGCGAGCCGTTGTTCTTCCCGCCAGCTTTGCATAATCTACTATCTTTTCCCACCAAAAATCATAATCGATTTTATTCATAATTCTTTTCATACTCGCTTTTTTATATGGTTTTCTACCCTTTTGACGCGAGTGTTCTGAAAAAAGTTGCACTTTTAAGAACATTTTTTAAAAAATGAGGTTATATTTGCAGAAAAGCAGTATTACAAATGAAAAAAATTCTTCTAACATTAGTACTTGCTTTCTGCGTATTGGCAGGGCAAGGACAGACTTCTACGACAGCGTCAGGCGTTAATACAACAGAACTGAATTCCAAGTGGACCAAATTTACCCAACTGGCAGAAAAGAAACAATATAAACAAGCCATAGAAGAAGGAGTGCGCGTCAGCATACTCTTTACCGAAAACAGACAATATAAAGAAGCTTTCGCCACTTGCCGTCAGATGGATGCATTGATTTATGCCAATGAACAAGAAACAAAACAGGCAAATTATCCACTCCGCTATCAGGTGGCCAAAGAACGCTTACGCATGTACACTCGCCTGAAAAATGCAGAGCAATGTAAAAACCAACTCAATCAACTACATACTTATGCAGACCAAATGAAATCGGATGCCTTGTCGGAAGACCTTCTCTTTACCGAGGCTAATTATTATCAAACATTCGGTATGCCGGACAAAAGCTTGGCATGCTATAAAGAGTTGTTTCAGAAACGTTCGAAAGGAAAAGACGAAAAAGGCATAGACCAATGCTATAAAGATATGCTGAGTTATGCAGAACAGAATAACAATGCGCCACTGGCCAGTGCTATGCGCAAGCTTTACACATCTTGGCAAGATTCCATCCAAGCAGTTAAAGCTGCTCAGGAACTGACAACTCTACAACAAAAATATGATGAAAACCGGCAATTGCTACAAGAAAAAGAAGATAAGATAAGTACCAATCTTTTCATTATCATTGCACTTTGCATCCTGACAGCCATTCTTGCCGCTGCACTTGTGTTTCTTGCCGCTTTACTTTTCAAACATATACGCCAAGTAAAGAAGTTAAAACACAGTCTGGGTATCGCCAATGAGAATAATGAACAAAAATCAAGATTCATCAGTAACATCAGTGCGCAGATAGAGCCTACCCTGAGCACAATGGAGGAAGCGACTACAGAAGTATTCTCGGTCGAAATCTTACAGAAGAATATAGACGCTTTGAAAAAACTCATGACTGATATTCAGACATACGTCACTTTGGAAGAGACGCGTGAGGAACATTATCCCATCAAAGAGATGAACATAAATGCTTTGTGCGAAACCATTATGGAAAAAGCCAAGGCAAACTTCAAGCCCGAAGTGGAAGCCGTAGTCAATGTGCCGAGAGTAAATATTAAGACAAATGCAGAAGCATTGGAACGTATCTTACTTTATTTATTGGGAAATGCCGCATTACATACGGACAACGGCAAAATCACATTAGAGTTTAAGAAAAGAAGTGCACACACAGGACAGTTTATCATCACCGATACCGGTACAGGCATACCGGCTGAAATAAAAGGAAAGCTATTCAAGCCATTTGCCGAAATCCATGATTTAACGCAAGGCAATGGGCTGGGCTTACCGACCTGCAGCCTCATCGCCTATAAACTTAACGGCACCTTGCATCTGGATAACGAATACAAGAAGGGAACCCGATTTGTACTGGAATTACATGATAAATAAGATACCCGCTTACTTTGAAAGAGCCAATATATCAGTTCCCGTAGGACTTTGAAATACTTTCAATCCAAACTCGGGAAGCACAGCCAATACATGGTCAAAAACTTCAGCTTGCAGACGTTCATAAGGTATCCAGTCCTTATTGGCAGAGAAAAAATAAAGTTCGATAGGCAAGCCTTGCGGAGTAGGCTGAAGTTGCCGTACCATGAGAGTAAGACTTGTATTTACGCGAGGGTGATGTCGCAAGTACCGTTCCAGATAATGACGGAATATATGCAGGTTCACCTCCTCCTTTCCGGTTCTTTCAAACCCTTCCAACCAGCCGCGCTTCTCAAAGTTCTTCAACTGTTGAGGGGTACAGAAGTGCACTGTCGTCATATCAATATTCAGTGAACGCTTTATTCTTCGCCCGCCGCTTTCTCTCATGCCGCGCCAATTCTGAAAAGAATCACTCACTAAAGCATACGGAGGAACAGTCGTGATGGTATTATCCCAGTTTTGCACTTTCACGGTAGTTAATGTCACTTCTATCACCGTACCGTCAGCTCCATATTTAGGCATCGTAATCCAGTCACCCGGACGAAGCATATTATTGGCTGAAAGTTGTACTCCGGCAACCAATCCCATGATAGTATCCTTGAACACCAACATCAGAATAGCGGCAGAAGCCCCCAAACCGGTCAGAATATTCACCGGATCTTTATCAATCAACGTACTGATGATGATGATTACACCTACACATATCACTATCAGTTTCAGCATTTGATACACCCCCTTCAACGGATGGTTCTTCAACTTCTCGTGCTCGCTGGAAATAGTATAAAGTGAAGTGAGAAAAGAACAAATCAAGCGCATTGCCACAGCAGTAATATATACCCAGCATAGCTTGAGGATGAACGTCAAAGTCACAGGTTCATACGGAAAAGCAAAAGGAAGCAATGCATATAATATAATAGGCGGGATGAGATGGCACATATTATCCAGTACGGCATCATTGAATAGATAATCATCCCAGGTAGCCTGTGTCTTTGCTGTCAGTTTCTTTATGGTAGGAACTACTATTTTCCTACAAAAAAAATCTGCCACAAAAGCAATGATAATAATACCGGCTATAATAATGATACGGTGAGTCATCCCCAGGCTTTCCTGATGTACCCCCATCTGCTGAAGTAAACTGGTAAGTTCGCTATTTATTGTATCCATACTACATTCGTTTTCCGCAAAGATAAGAAAAACGCCCTATTACCCGCAAAGGCAACAAGGCGTTTTTTCTTTCCAGTTAAGAACTATTATTTTTTCTTCGTCAACCACTTTTCCTGAATATTCTGCATTACTTCATACCAGTTAGGAATATAAACCGTTGCAAATATTGTGTTCACAGCCATGCCGAATACTACTGCCGCACCCAATGCTACACGGCTGCCGGCCCCTGCGCCCGTAGCAAACAACAATGGCATCACACCCAGCACGAAGGTAAATGAAGTCATTAGAATAGGGCGCAACCGCACGTGCCCCGCCTCGTATGCCGCCTCACGGATCGGATTGCCGGCTTTACGGTAATCACGAGCGAACTCCACAATCAAGATACCATTCTTTGCCGAAAGAGCAATCAACAGAATGATACCAATCTGCGTATAAATACTCACCGGAACTCCCATTACCCAGCAACCGAGCATCGCTCCCAAAATAGCGACCGGTAAGCCCATCACAGCAGCCACCGGGCTTGTCCAACTTTCATATTGGGCAGCAAGAACCAGATAAGCCACCAACAATGCCATAATCAGGATAATGGTAGTGGTATTGCCGGCCTGCGTTTCCTGATAAGCAACGGAAGTCCATTCATAGCCAAACTCATTGCCCAATTGATTCTTTATCAGACCCGACACTGCCTCTATCGCCTGACCGGAACTACTGCCTGCTGCCGGAGTACATGTGATGGAAGCAGCCGAATACATATTATACCGGTTAATCTGATCCATTCCCAGCTTCTGTTCTATCTGCGTAAAACTACTGAAAGGCACCATCTCTCCTTTTGAGTTGACCACACTCAGTTTCAGTACATCATCAATCACCTTCTGTGCCTGTTCGCCGGCTTCCAGCTTCACCTGATAGATACGACCGAACTCCACAAAATCATTCACGTATGCCTGTCCCATATAATATCCCAGTGTAGAGAAAACCTGATTCAATTGTAAACCCATCAGCTGAACCTTGTCACGATCTATATTCAGAAAATATTGAGGTACATCCGCCTGATACATACTACTCATAGAGGCAATAGCCGGCTCTGTGTGATAATTAGCCAACAAAGCCTCAACCGCCTTTTGTAATTCTTCCGCACCCAACGACTTGCGATCTTCCAGTTCGAGCTGCAATCCGCCCGTATTACCCATGCCCGGAATAGCGGGAGGAATAATACCAAAGACTTGGGCTTCCTGTATCATGGCATATGCCTGTCCGTTAAAACGATTGACCACCGCTTGAGCTGTATGCTCTTTACCCGCACGCTCTTTCCAATTCTTCAGTACCACAAAATAGGTGGCAGCATTGGGCAACTGCCCGCCTCCCATAATACTGAATCCGTTTACGCCTAAATAAGTCTTCACCTCGGAATACTCTGACAAAATAGCATCAATCTGCTTGCCTACCATCTGCGTACGCTCCAACGAAGAAGCAGCCGGAAGCTGTATGGCAATCATAAAGTACCCGTCGTCTTCTTCGGGGATAAAGGTGCTGGGCCACTTCACAAACATCAGAATAGCAATGACCGATATAACAATGTAAGAACCGATAGCAATGACCGGACGTGCCAACAACCATTTCACTGAAGCGTCATAAACCCGCTGCATCCAGTCGTTCATGCTGTCGAACCAACGGAACAAACGTGCTTTATGCGCCGGAGTGGGACGCAACAGCAAGGCGCAAACTGCAGGAGTCAGTGTCAGCGAATTAAAACCGCTTATGACCGTAGAAGCTGCGATAGTCAATGCGAACTGTTTATAAAGCTGACCGGAAATGCCACTAATCAGTGTCGTGGGAATAAATACGGCAAGCAACACCAGTACCACTCCCACAATAGGTCCGGTAATCTCTCCCATAGCCTGCTCAGTAGCAGCCCGGGCATCCAACTTCCCTTCATCCAAAATGCGGGTGGCATTTTCAGTCACCACAATGGCATCGTCCACCACAATGGCAATCGCCAGTATCAGCCCGAACAACGTCAGCGTATTGATGGAAAAGCCCAAAGCAGCCATTACCGCCAATGTTCCGATAAGGGACACGGGAATAGTAAGACATGGAATAAGAACCGCCCGCCAACTTTGCAGGAAGAAAAAGATAACCAGCACCACTAGAATAATCGCCTCCACGAAGGTCTTCATTACTTCATCAATGGAGTCATGAACCACATCTGTAGTGTCCAATGTCACATTGTACTTCACCCCTACCGGAAAAGTTTCAGCCAGTTCCGCCATACGTGCACGCACTCCTTTAGACACATCCAGCGAGTTACTGCCCGGCAACTGATAGACGGCAATACCTGCCGTAGGCTGTCCCTTCAATCGGGAAACAACTCCATACTCGGCACTTCCCAATTCAATTTTAGCAACATCCCTCAAACGGAGCACCTTCCCCTGATCCTCCACTCTCAATATGATATCTCCGAACTCTTCGGGCGTAGAGAGTCGTCCTTTCACATTCAGTGTATATTGAAAATCATTATTGGCCGAAGTACCGATAGGCTGCCCCACATAACCGGCGGAAACCTCCATATTCTGACTCTGAATGGCCGAGTAAACCTGTTGCGGAGTGATATTGCGAATACGCATTGTTTCGGGGTTCAGCCACACACGCATAGAATAGTCGCCTGCTCCCATGACATTCACCGCCCCCACTCCCGGCACACGGGTCAACTGGTCCACCAGATTCAAATTAGCATAATTAGTAAGGTAAAGACCATCATAAATACTGTCACCGCTCAATGTAAGCATCATCACAATATTAGACGATTGCTTCTGCACAGTCACCCCTTGTACCTTCACTGCCTCAGGCAGAGAATTCAATGCCACACTGACCCGGTTCTGCACCATCACGGTCGCCATATCGATATCCGTTCCGACCTCGAATGTCACAGTCAATGAATATGCACCGGATGCAGAAGAGTTAGAACTCATATAAAGCATTCCGTCTACTCCATTCACTTGTTGCTCGATTGGAATACCTACTGTCTGTGCCACAGTTTCGGCATTAGCCCCCGGATACACAGCACTGACTTGCACCGTAGGAGGTGTAATGTCGGGATACTGCGCCACAGGCAATATATTTAATGTAACGAGCCCGGCCACCACAAACAGCAATGCAAGCACAGTGGCAAATATAGGCCGTTCGATAAAAAATTTAGAGAACATACGCTATTGTTTTTTGGTGGTTTCACTTTCCATTACCGGGTCAACTTTCATTCCTTGACGTACTTTCAGCAATGCTTTAGTCACATATCGTTCATTCGGAGAAAGTCCGCTTTTAACGATTCTCATATTTCCATCCGTCAACTGTCCCGGTTCGATATGACGGTAATTGACAATATTACTATCATTGACCACATACAGAAATTTTCCGAGCTGGTCTGTACCGATAGAAGCATCGTTCACCAATATTGCATGATCCGCCTCGCCGTATGGCAGCGTCACACTGACAAACAGTCCGGGGCGTAACGTCCCTTCAGGGTTATCCAGTTCGGCACGCAAACGAAGTGTTCCTGTTGTCAGCGTCACATTCGGAGACAAGTAGTCCAGTTTAGCCTTCCATGTCTGGCTACCATCCGTACCCAAACTTAATGTAACGAAATGAGTAGCAGCCGGAATCTTGCTGTTGTTCTCCTGTACCAACTGATAAGTCAGGTATTGATTGTCCGCGATATTAAAATACGAATACATCCGATTGTCTTTATAAACCGTTGCCAACTTCACCGGCTGCAAGGCTCCCCCGATGTAAGCACCCACCGAATAATTGGAAATATCCACCACTCCGTTACAGGGAGCTTTCACATAGCAATAGCTGAGATTGGTACGTGCTGTTTTCAAGGCAGCCTCCGCATTACTGACTGCCGCCTCACAGGAAGTAACGGTACTCTCGGCCTGCAAATATTGTATGCGGCTGACCGCATCACTTTTAATAGCCTCTTTCATACGCTGATAACTGCTAACGGCATAATCGAGATTAGCTTGAGCCGTTTTAAGTTCAGCTTCCGCTTGCTTGACAGCATTTTCATAAAGTGTCGGTTCAATCACAAACAATACCTGCCCCTGCTTCACTCGCGAACCCGGAACAAAGTTTTTTGCCTGTAACGTACCGTTCACCCGTCCTACCAGGTCTACGGTCGATTCCGCTTCCAGATAACCCGGATAATCCTTCGTTAGTGTGACATTCTGTACCAGCGGGTGTGCTACATCAATAGGCAAAGCTCCCATTGTCGTGCCGGAAGACTGTTTCTTATCGCAAGCCGTCAGAGTTAGGGCGGTCAGTGCGATGGTTATCATTAGTTTTTTCATATCTTGGTATAGGCTTTAATTTATTAGTTTACTTTTATTATATGAATTTTACCACCCTCCTCCCAATGCCTGATACATTTGTATAAGACAAATCAATGAATAACCCTGTGCCTGCACTAAGGCATTTTCATAAGAAAGAAGCGAGCGCTGTGCATCCAAGACGTTTTGAAATGGACTCAACCCTTGCTTGTACAGGTCGAGAGAAAGTTTAAACGCTTCTTTGCCCTGATTCACCATCTCACGGCAAGCCACAATCTGCTTGATAGAATTCCGATAGCTGCTCATGGCATTATCCACCTCTTGCACAGCCGTCAGCACCGTATTATTGAATTGATTGATTGTCTCATCCAACTGAGCCCGTTGCAGTTTCACCGCGTTCAGACGCTGCCCTCCATTAAAGACAGTCCAACTCATAGAAGGAGCAATACTCCAGGTCATGCTGCTTCTTTTTGTCAAATCTTTTATATCATGCGAAGCATAACCTAAAGACCCATTCAGAAAGAAAGAAGGTAACCAATCCGATTTGGATGCCCCAAGCAATGCAGCTTGAGCATTCACCTGCCTTTCTGCAGCACGTACATCAGGACGACGCAGCAAGAGTTGTCCCGGCACCCCTACCCCCACCGGTTCTATATAGTCGGGCAATGGGCGACCGTCTTTCAAAGACGACGCCACATCCTGCGGATAAAGTCCCAGCAACACGGCCAATGCATTGGTATATTGGATAATGCTTGATTCAACAGAAGGAATGGAAGCCAATGTGCTATAATACACAGACTTGGCCTGCGCGACATCCAGTTTCGATACCAAGCCGGTGTTATAGCGCACTTCGGTAATTTCCACCACCGCTTTCTGAGATAAAGCATTGCGCTGCAATACGCCCAATTCTTGCTGCGCCTCCCTCAGGTTAAAATAAGCGGATGCCACTTCTGCGCAAAGAGAAACCATTGTGGCATTATATTCTTCACGGCTGGCCGCAAAATTCTCTTTCTGCGCTTTCACACGCTGGCGAATAGCACCAAACACATCTATCTGCCAGCTCATATTCACTCCGGCATCAAAATATCCCACACGCGACTGAGGCTGTCCGGTTCCGGTATTTCCACTGGTTTGCTGCCTGCTCCACCCGGCATCGAGCGATAAAGAAGGATAATATCCCCCACGCGTCATCCTCAGATTCGCTTTTGCCATGTCCATGCGGTTTATAGCCATCAGTGCCGAAGGATTCTGCTTTATCGCCACACGGATGAGCGAGTCAAGGGTAACATCTTCAAACACTTTCCACCAATGGTCGTCCATCGGCAGAGTCTGTTGAAACATGGCATCCTGTTCCTGCCATCCGGAAGGCAAGGGATGAGCCAAATATTTTTCCGCTTGCTGTCCCTTCACCCCCAGTGAAGAAAGAAGCAACATAAAAAGAACAAAACGTATTCTCGCCATAATCTTATCACTTAATTTTCAAAACATAGTGATAAACAGCGTAGAATACGTTTTGTTTGAGAGGTGAGACACTTTAACTGCCTCTATGTATAATGCTTATTTTCCAAACAAATTATTAATCACCGACATAGAGCCTGTCAACAATCCGCCCAATTCATCCTGATTGAACGTGACCGCATAATTGGATGGAGACAGTTGGAAGTCGATTTGGCTAATGCCGTTCTTGCCTACTTTCTTCAAGTCTTTCGCCTTGATATTATAATAGCCGAAACGACGGAATGTCTGGTACACATCGCCCCACTCAATATCAATGGACTGCAATACCGAAGCGCCTCCCGAAACAGTAGGCAGTTCCAATACTTTTCCATTGCCCAGAGTCAGCAGACATTGGCTGTCATCCGGAATTTCCACTTCATGTCCCGAACCGATTGTCACAGCCAGAGAATAACGAATCGTACTTTTATACTGGAAGCCCGCCAAAGCTACATATACACTCATCCCATTAGACACTCCCAAATCCATACCCAAGCACACTACGGTACGTACTCCCGCATCATTGGTTTTATCATAAATCACATCCTGTGCCATAGCAGTGACACCAAGCATTGCCATTACAAATAAAAATAATAATTTTCTCATAATCCATTTATTTAATGTTTCTTTTATCACAGTGCATACCCTACTATTTGTTATAACAAACTACAGCTTAATAGGATGACAAAGCTAACAATTATTTTGCAAAATAAAATTTATCCTCTTCTATTTCGTTCATTTTCAAAGAAATTCCTATCTTTAGGCAGTTTAATATAAATCCATATCAAATATGAAAAACATTCTGTTAATCCTGTTTATGGCATTGTCTGCTACCGGATATGCCTCTACCCCGAAAAAAAATGCCATGACAGTTTGCCATGAAGTGATACAAACCGGTAAGTTCCCCAAGGCTTCCGTTATCTTTTGGATAGACTTGGATAAAAGTAAATCCAACATGGGCAAAACGATTCGCAATGTCAAAGCAAAAGTTTCTATAAATAAAGAAGGAAAGATAAATGTGTTGGAATACGAAAAGAAACAACCTTCACTGATTACCAACAAAATAGACAAATGTCTCAAAACTTTCCGCGTAAAACCCGAATGGATAGCAAGCGGAAAGGTAAAAACCGGAGAAAATATTGTTTTCCTGCGCTTCCTTGACGAATACTAGCATGCAGACAAATTGCTCAAACTTCACAAGAATGTGCACATTTTCTCGTCATATCCTTTTGTCGCTTAAATAGTTTGCTTAAATTTGTCGCCAAAACAGATTTTACTAATACCAAATATATATAAATATATGAGTTTAAAAATTGTAGTACTGGCAAAACAAGTTCCCGACACACGCAACGTTGGGAAAGATGCCATGAACGCTGACGGCACCATCAACCGTGCAGCACTTCCGGCCATCTTCAACCCGGAAGACCTGAACGCCTTGGAACAGGCACTCAGACTGAAAGACACACATCCCGGCTCCACTGTTACCATTCTGACCATGGGCCCCGGACGCGCTGCCGAAGTCATTCGTGAAGGACTCTACAGAGGAGCAGACAATGGATATTTATTGACCGACCGTGCTTTTGCTGGGGCCGACACCCTGGCCACTTCGTATGCCATCGCCACCGCTATCCGCAAAATAGGCGAATATGACCTGATTATCGGCGGACGCCAAGCTATCGACGGTGATACCGCACAGGTAGGCCCGCAGGTTGCAGAAAAACTGGGATTAAGCCAGATAACTTACACTGAAGAGATTCTGAATGTAGACGAAACTGCCCGTCGCATCACGGTGAAACGTCATATTGACGGTGGAGTGGAAACAGTGGAAGGCCCTCTGCCTATTGTGTTGACTGTAAACGGAAGTGCAGCTCCCTGCCGTCCGCGCAACGCCAAACTGTTACAGAAATATAAACGTGCCCTCGGTGCACAGGAAAAAGCTGCCATCACCAAAGAAGGAGCAGCGCTGCCATACGCCGAACTATACGAAAAGTATCCTTACCTCAATATTACTGAATGGAGTGTAGCCGATGTATGTGGCGATACCAAACAGTGCGGTCTGTCAGGTTCTCCCACCAAAGTGAAGAAAATTGAAAACATCGTCTTCCAGGCTAAAGAGAGCAAGACCATGACAGGAAGCGACCAGGATGTAGAAGGATTGATTGTAGAACTGTTAGCTAACCACACAATAGGATAACGATTATGAATAATGTATTTGTATATTGCGAGATTGAAGGCACAACAGTGGCCGATGTGAGTCTCGAACTTTTAACCAAAGGTCGTAAATTAGCTAATCAGTTAGGCTGCCAGCTTGAGGCAATCGCTGCCGGAACCGGCCTTGAAGGAATTGAAAAACAAGTATTGCCCTACGGTGTCGACAAACTTCATGTATTCGATGCTCCCGGCTTATTCCCTTATACTTCACTGCCCCACACTTCTATCTTGGTGAATCTGTTCAAAGCAGAAAAACCGCAAATCTGTCTGATGGGTGCTACCGTTATCGGTCGCGACTTGGGTCCGCGCGTTTCTTCGGCACTGACCAGCGGACTGACTGCCGACTGTACTCAGTTGGAAATCGGCGCTCACGAAGACAAGAAGAACGGCATTACTTACGAAAACCTGTTGTACCAGATTCGTCCCGCCTTCGGTGGTAACATCGTTGCAACCATCGTCAACCCCGAACACCGTCCGCAGATGGCGACCGTTCGCGAAGGTGTGATGAAGAAAGAAATTCTGGATGAGAACTACAAAGGTGAAGTGGTGAACCACGACGTTGCCAAGTTTGTTCCTGAAACAGACTATGTAGTGAAAGTCATCGACCGCCATGTAGAAAAGGCCAAACATAACCTGAAAGGCGCACCTATCGTGATTGCCGGAGGTTATGGTATGGGATCTAAAGAAGGTTTTGACAAACTGTTCGAACTGGCTAAAGAACTTCACGCCGAAGTGGGTGCCAGCCGTGCGGCTGTCGATGCAGGTTATGCAGACCATGACCGTCAGATTGGCCAGACAGGTGTTACCGTCCGTCCCAAACTGTACATCGCTTGCGGTATCTCCGGACAAATCCAGCACATCGCAGGTATGCAGGATGCAGGTATCATCATCTCTGTAAACAGTGACCCGAACGCTCCTATCAACACCATTGCCGACTATGTGATAAACGGCACTGTGGAAGAAGTCGTTCCAAAATTGATTAAGTATTATAAAAAGAACAGTAAGTAATGGCAAACTTTTATACCGATATACCGGAACTCAAGTATCACTTGAACAATCCGATGATGGAGCGCATCTGCCAACTGAAAGAGCGCGACTATAGAGATAAAGACGAGTTCGACTATGCACCGCAGGATTATGCCGATGCAATGGACTCTTACGATAAGATTCTGGAAATCACAGGTGAGATAACAGGTGAAACCATCGCTCCCAATGCCGAAGGGGTGGACGAAGAAGGTCCTCACTGCGGAAACGGACGTGTGGAATATGCTTCAGGAACCAAACAAAACCTGGATGCCATGGTAAAAGCCGGACTGAACGGTATGACCATGCCCCGTCGTTTCGGTGGCTTGAACTTCCCTATCACCCCGTACACCATGTGCGCTGAAATAGTTGCCGCTGCCGATGCGGGCTTCGGAAACATCTGGTCTTTGCAGGACTGTATCGAAACACTATATGAATTCGGTAACGAAGACCAGCACAGCCGTTTCATTCCCCGTATTTGTGCCGGAGAAACCATGTCTATGGACTTGACTGAACCCGATGCCGGTTCTGACCTTCAGTCAGTGATGCTGAAAGCCACTTTCGATGAGGCCAACAACTGCTGGCGCCTGAACGGTGTAAAACGTTTCATCACTAATGGTGACGCTAATCTTCACCTGGTATTGGCACGTAGCGAAGAAGGAACAAAAGACGGACGCGGTTTGTCTATGTTCATATATGACAAAAACGAAGGTGGTGTAGACGTTCGCCGTATCGAAAACAAATTAGGTATCCACGGTTCTCCTACCTGCGAACTGGTTTACAAGAACGCGAAAGCCGAACTTTGCGGTGACCGTAAGCTCGGTTTGATTAAATACGTTATGGCATTGATGAACGGTGCCCGTCTGGGTATCGCTGCCCAGTCAGTAGGTTTGTCACAGGCTGCTTACAACGAAGGATTGGCATACGCTAAAGAACGTAAGCAGTTCGGTAAAGCGATTATTGACTTCCCGGCAGTATATGACATGCTGGCTATCATGAAAGCCAAGCTGGATGCAGGCCGTGCATTGCTTTATCAAACTTCGCGCTATGTAGATATTTATAAAGCATTGGATGATATTGCCCGCGAACGGAAACTGACTCCCGAAGAACGTCAGGAACAAAAGACTTATGCCAAGTTAGCCGACAGCTTCACTCCGCTTTCAAAGGGTATGAACTCTGAATATGCCAACCAGAATGCATACGATTGTATCCAGATTCATGGTGGCTCAGGTTTCATGATGGAATATGCTTGCCAGCGCATTTATCGCGATGCACGCATCACCAGCATTTACGAAGGTACTACCCAGTTGCAGACCGTAGCCGCTATCCGTTACGTTACCAACGGTTCTTACATCGCTACTCTTCGCAACTACGAAGCCATCCCTTGCAGTGAAGAAATGCAACCGCTGATGGACCGCGTGAAAGAAATGGCTAACAAGTTTGACGCATGCACTAATGCTGTAAAAGAGACCCAGAATCAGGAGTTACTTGATTTCGTTGCACGCCGTCTTTATGAAATGGCAGCTGTATGTGTCATGTCACATCTCCTTATTCAAGATGCAACTAAAGCGCCTGAATTGTTCGCCAAATCAGCTCATGTATATGTAAACTATGCAGAGGCCGAAATAGAAAAGCACTTCAACTTCATCCGCAAGTTTAAAGCTGAAGAGTTGGCTGACTACCGCCTGTAAACACCGCCACCCCGACACCATAACGGGAAAGCGAGAAAGATAAGAATAAAAGGGAAGAGGTATTGAAACTGATACTTCTTCCTTTTTTTGTATCCCCTTTCACAAACTTTGCCGTTCTTTTATAATCTTTTCCTGCTTTCGGCGTGTTGGTAGTGGGAAAAAACAAATAAAAGAACCTTGACTTATGAAAGAATTAGAATTAACTAGCAATGCCGCACTGACAGATGTGGTATACGAAGCTGCCCTAAACGGTAGTTTTCTGAATGTCAAACTGGTAACCGGAGCTGTCGGCGATAACGAAGCCGGAGGATTGATACCCGAAGTAGACCACTATCATGTCACTCACCCGAGAACAGGTGAAGAAGTTTTGTTTGAACAACCATTGGATGCATCCGATGACAAGGCTTCGGTATATGGATTGGGACAATTGATTCAGTCGTCTGCCGGCGGTTGCCACGGCACGTTGGCAAAAGGAGAAAGCCGCACAGCCACAGCACGTAAAGTGGTTGCTCACGGGCCGATGTGGATATATGTTGCAATAGCTATCGGTATGGATAAAGCAGGTACGGAATCACCCTTCATGGTGGTGCAAAGTGCCGGCACGTATGGCTCGGAAGAAACTACCGAAAGTGAAATGATCGGTTATGTAGACGGACGCATACACGAAATGACTGCCCTGCTGGTACGTCGTGCACGTCTCGAAGCATTGAATCTGGCTGCTATCCGTGTAGGATATAAATATTTATTCGTCGAACCCGGTCAGATTGGAAAAGCGAAAGTAAAAGAAGGATAATAGATACCTGTATGCAAATGTGTCAAAACTTCCCTTTTATCGAAATCACCCTCGCTACAACTGCCTGTAGCGAGGGTGATTTTTAGTTTATGAGCGTTTCGACACGCCCTCTTCTTACTGTATATTATTCCAACTCCTCCACCGGCAACTCCGTTTCTTTTCTGTAGCCCGATGAGGTAAATATAGCAATCAATTCGCCTTTTTCATCCGTTATCTTCACTTCCACAAAAGGAATACGGTGGTGATTAAACACCTCCGTGGCATCTGCATACACATATCCCAGTCTTGCAGAACGCAGGAAAGTAATATTCGCTGTCACGGAAAGTGTAAGCCGACGATGGCTGTTTGCCACGGCAGCAAAAGCCAAATCCGCCAGCGTAAACAATGCCCCTCCCTGACACACTCCTCCACCGTTGAGATGCCGTTCCGTAACCAACATACGCGCACGTGCATATCCCGGTTTTATTTCCAGCAGCTCCACACCGGTGCACGAAGCAAACTGATCTGTTTTCAGAAACTCTTTTAATGTCTGCATATATTAACGAATCGTTACCATAGTCGCTCCAAAGCCATATTCGCGGAAAGAAGCGTCCTGACTTTGATAGTTCTTATACTTATATTTCAATTCTTGCAAAATGGCTTTGCGCAAAACGCCGTCGCCCTTGCCATGAATGAAAACAATCTTCTGCCCTTTCTTGTTCCTGTATTCCTCCAAAGTCCTGCGGAACACATCGAGCTGATAGTTCAGAATCTCACTATTGCTCATACCGGCAGTAGAGTCGAGCAACTCATGGGCGTGAAGGTCTATCTCCACGATATCACTCTGCGGAACCTTTACCTCGGGCTTTCGTGCCGGAATAGTATCAGCAGCTTTCTTCGCCAAAAGCGCCCCCTTAATATCATCCGCATTTAAAAAGGTCTGGCGGGCAGGCATATCATCTTTCACAATATCATAAATCAATGACGGTTCTTCAAAGAATATGCTTTCGCGGAACGTATGGAGTTTATAAAACTTGACCGTGTCTATACGGAGTTCCACCGATACGGCCGGCTTTATCATAAAGCTTTTGTTATCTTTAAAAGCAAGCACTTGTACAGCCACATGCTCCAATTCATTCAGAATGCTCTTGTCAAACTCTTCAATATAGAATTTGGTATTCGGCTGCACTGTTCCACAACTCCGCACACGCCAATTATGACCTTCGGCACAGAGGTAAGCAAAGGAAAGCGTATAATTACTGTCATTGATAATATAAGCATCAAAACCGGTGCTCGAAATCGCCTTGATGTCTTGCGGAACAAAGGCCAACATTACATTAAGCACATCTCCTCCTTTACGCTCGGCGGCACGGTAAGTGATGGGGCGCTCGTCTTCCTCCTCCTCTTCCATTGTTTTTTTCACAGTCTGCACAGCTCCTTTGGATTTGGCAGCACCGGGCACCTCTTTCTGCGCAACAGGTTTGCGCTTCATATTATAGTCATCAGCATCTATTACCACACATTCTTTAATAGGCATCGGAATATCAAACCCATCGGCATCTTCTACCAATGCAATATCTTTCCCCTGAAATCCTGTCACAATGCCGCCACCCACTTCACTGAGAAAACGGACTTTATCTCCTATTTTCATATTGTTTTCTTTTTAGTTCGCACAAATATCGGTACTTTTGCGCAAATTACAAAAAGTTTGTTCTAATATACTGTAGACGGCTTTTTAATTAACATGACTCGCACTTGTCTTATCCTTTTACCACATTGCATGACAACCTTATGGAAAACATTACAAAATACGGTGTAGTCAATGGTTATCTACCGTATCCTTAGACAGTTTCCTTATAGTTACTTCCCGAACTGCATCCCAATATTTACAATCCAATTCAAAAAAAATAGATGTGTAAGGCAATGTCAAAGCTGTTTTAATGACAACCACCTGATAGAGCTTGCTGACACTATCCAACTTTGAAATCAGTTCTTCGTGGGGAAGAAAAGTCACTTTCCCTCCACCATCTAATACTTTACCTAACGAATTTCTGTATGCCGTCACACCGAGACACAGTTCTTCCGTCAAGGCCAACTGCTCACGGTCCTGATATATATGTGCAAAGACATGCTCCGACCGACGAATCTGGTCCACTATAAAAGCGACAACATTTCCAAAAGTTTCAGGAGCATATAAAGTGATGATACCCGGACCAACCTGCAAGGGATATGCCATATCTGTAACAACAATCCAATTACGATGCCCCAATAAAGGCAGCTTTTCTTGCAAGCTTCCTTTCCAATCAGCCATCGGCATCTCTTCCAGATGCAGAGCATTGCCAGCCTGTCTATGACAGGCCGGCAACATAAGACTGATACAAACCAATAAAATACACCAATAACGCATAAATTTACAATTTTATACTCTCGGACTCTCCTGCCGCGAGTTGCTTTTTCTTCGTTTTCACAGTCACATCCCCAATGCGGAGGCGTTCAATGCCCAAAGTTCCTTTCAGTACCTCCAATGTAGCTTCACCGCCAGAAATCCGGCACATTCCCCATGCGTAACCATTGCTCCAAAAATAGGTTCCGGGAGCAGACGTAAACTGCATTTGTTTGTCTACTGCCGAGTAGTGAAATCCACTCAGCGCGATTACACTCGCCCAACTAGCCATTGAACGAGCATAATGATGTCCACATTCTGGTTCACTGAACGGATTACGCTTGGCACCATCAAAACGGTCACGGATAGAACGGATACAAGTCAATGCCTCATCCGTCATTCCTTCATATATCATACCCACAGCCGCACAATATTCAAATCCGGTCATCACCTCCGCAAAATAGGGGAAGGGTACCTCCAAACGTCCTTTAGGCCATGAAGCCATCAGAAGCCCTGCTTCCCTACCCATTACGTAAGAACGCATATTGTTGAAATGCCGGCTGAAATCGGATACATAGTTATATTTCATAATGCTTTCCATAGTTGTATGAATATGCTTTTTGTCTCCTAAATATCCTAGCCCACAAATATGTGCCATATACTGCCCCACTAGTTGGTCAACCAGACACCCTTTGCCCAACTGGAAAGCCGGAATTTTACCTTCTGCATCTTTCATATTGATGAATTCAAAAGTTTCAGGATCAGTAATGTGATGTTCATAATATTCGCCGTTAAACAAATGCTCATCCATCCACCGACTCCCCTGTTCAAACAACCTCCGGCACTTCTTGGCAAAAGATTTATCTTTCATAGCCCATGCCATTTCCTCGGCTGCCCGCAATGCCCCCATATACCAGAATCCCATTTGAGGATTAGGACCAAAATAATTCACATCCATTGTGTTATGCTGTGACCCTTCCATCACTCCATCTTGATTGCCATCCCATCCTTTCTCTATCCAAGCATAAGAGAGTACTTTTTTAACCTGTCCCCAGTTTTTCCGGAGAAAAGCATAGTCACCCGACAGTTGCCATTCCCGATACATCTTCATGATACATCCCATCTGCCCATCAGCTGCAGCCGAAGTCCCCTTTGCAGCTTCCGACAAAGGCAAATCAGCCCGAAAGTTCATCAACCCATTCTCTTTCGTGGCATAGTTAAATTCCACATCGCGCATAGTCTGTGCCAAACCACCGAACAAAAAGGGAGTAGCCATCTCATAATTCCAGACATGGGTACATGACCCTTGGCAAGAGCCAAAACGATCCATTATTCCTTCCCAACCCATTAAATGGCCACTAGGCAAGCGAAATACTGTCTGCGAGCGCAATGTAGCCAAGTTAAACAAAGCTGCCTCTTTCACTGTTTCAGGATAAGAACTACCCAAAAATGAATTAACAAACAAGAGAGTCTCTTCTTCCAATTGCCTCATACGGGGAATCACCTTCTCGGCCACTTCCCACGCATCAGCAAACTGTCGGCTATAATAATTGCCTACTATGGTAGATGACCATCCTTTACGGTTCGGGAAATTCCAAGTCAGATAAAAAACAAAAGCTTCCGTAGCCCGAGGAGCAATTGTTTTTTTTACTGCCAAAGAAACCATCGGATCTTCATCTGCCGACCGCTCCCTTTCTACCATAATCCCATCTTTGCTAAAATCGTCCCAAAAGTTCAGAATAGCATTATTCCATGAATCAGCTTTTGAAGAAGTCCGATAACTTACTTGTCCTGTTGAGGAAGTCACCAAAGCGATTGTCCCCCATGCCGGATCCTGTTTATCAACCCCTTCAGAGTATAAATAAATACCTTTCCGATTTCCGCTTTCCCGATACTCATTCCTGTTCTTCTCAGCACCAACCGGAATATAATCTCCTTTCCAGTCTGTCCGAAACTTACTACCATCTTTCCCAATAAAATTCCTCATAGAGCCACATACGGAAACCTCTAAAGGAGTATTCCCGGTATTCGTAACCTCATAGGCAAGCACCGCCACCGGCAACCCGCTGTCATCAGCATTTCCTGGAAGCAATGGGTTGAATCCCTTTATCTTTACAGTAACCGGTAATTCTGCATCCGAAAGATTCACTTGCCCGAACGGGTAAGCCCCATCGAAAGAGGCCTTGGCAAAACGGGGAAAGCCGTGATGGTTAACCGGCCGACCTTCATAGTGCAAATATTCATGGCTGTAAAGAGGACCTTCCAGCAAAGTCGTCACAGGAATATTATCCTGTGACTTAACATAAATAGAAAAAAAAGGAGCATTATTACCTGTAGTTACCGTGCTATATTTCTTCCCCGGAACATTCATTATTTCCCAATCACGCAATTCTCCTCTTCCACCAAGAGATACGGTACCTGTTCCTATTCCACCTAAGGGAAGAGCTATCTGAAACAAGTGGTCCTTATCATAATGCTTCAATGCAGGCCAATCAGACGGTTTCCATTCCTGAGCAGACAATGAACCCGCTGCCAAAAAGATCAACAAACTCCATTTCTGTAAATGTGTAATCATATATTTTTAATTTTAGCTATTACCAATTAGGATTTTGAGTCAAATTAGGATTCTTATCTCTTGCAGACTGGGGAATCGGCCACAGATAATGTTTTTGCGGATCGAATGTGCGTTCCTGCCCAAGGAATTTTTCCTGAGTATAATCTCCGATAGCAGTGTGCTCATCCTTATTGATACCATATCCGGGTTGATTCAATACAACTTCTGCTGTTTTCCAGCGCAAAATATCAAAATAACGCTTATGTTCACCAACAAATTCGTGTCTTCTTTCTTCCCTGATAATAGTACGCATCCGTTCCTGATTTCCAAGTTGACTGTCCACTCCGGGCAAACCGGCACGCTTCCTGACTTGATTGACCGCCCATACTATTTCTGCATTATACGGATCATATTCGTTCAATGCCTCTGCATAAATTAATAACGTTTCCGCATAACGATACAAACTGAAATTCGTCCATGAAGCATCAACTTTCTCTAATTCCAAATCGTTATATTTCAAATACATATATCCCGTTATTCCGCCACCCTCATTATTAATGCGTTCCGGATTATTATAAGCCGGATGAGGCATATACGGAGTATAACTTCCATCTGGTCTGAGAATATCCAGTCCCGGCAACATAAATGTTTTCTTCAAACGTACATCCCGGTTCTCCCATGGGTGGTCCATGTCATACAAAGAGGATTCATAAATAGTCTTTCCATCAGTCATCTCATACGAATCAACCAAATCGCGCGTCGGACAAAAACTAGCCCAGCCTTGACCTGTCACCCCAACTCCTGATGGCGAACATAGCACAGGCAACATATGTGTCAATTCATCCTCCATATACTGATGGGCAAGAATAACTTCTTTATTGTTATTATTGGCTGCAGCTTTGAACAAAAAGGCAAAATCATTTTCCAAGCCATATAAATTAAGGTCAATCACCTTCTTTGCCTGCGAAGCAGCTTCCTTCCAAAGTTCTTTTGCATCCTCTCCCTGATGAAACTTTTTATAACTTGCCATATCCAGATACATATCAGCTTTCAACATCAAGGCTGCTCCTTTAGTAATACGACCCACATCATCTCCCGAATAAGTTTCCGGTAAATATTCTATCGCCTTATCCACATTTTCAATGACATAGTCCAAAACCTCCTGCTTAGGAGAGCGAGGCAATGTAGCCTCTTCCAAAGAAACAGGCTTTTCTTTAATGAGAGGAATATCCCCAAAATGCCGAGCCATCCTGTAATATTTCAACGCTAAAATAAAACGTATCTCTCCTTCAAAACGCTGTTTCTTTTCTTCTTTTATTTCCATTCCCTGAAGTTTATCCAAACAATAAAGGATGCGATAAATATGGTCGTATTTCCATTCTTCAGACAAATAGCCTGTAGCCGCATTATGTATTCCCTGGCAAATATATCCTAAACCACTCTCTCCCCACGAGTTCGTCATCAAGGAATTGTCACTTTCACAATCTCTCCAAAAATCCCTTTCACCTGGCAATAACGGATATAAAGCATTTACTCCTTTCTCTGCATCTACTTCTGTTTTCCAGAAAGTATTTGCAGAAGCTTGTTCCAACGGATCACGGTCTAAAAAATCTGCACAACCAGTCAATGTAAGCACAGCAACAAATAAAATATAAAAACTATAGTGTCTCATACTATCTATTATTAGAATTGAAGATTTATACCAAATGAAAATGTTCTAGACAAAGGATACCATCCACCCTCCGGGTCAAAACCATCGTAACCGGTAACGGTCGCTAAATTTTGTCCCGATAAATAAAGTCTCAGATATTTAATATTCACTTTCTCCAATAATGTTTTTGAGAAGGTATAACCAATCTGCACATTTTGGATTTTCAGATAATCAGCATTACGCAACCAATAGCTATTATATTGAGTGTCATTAGCCGTATTCGTTAAAGTAAGACGAGGATAAGTGGCATCCGGATTATTTTCACTCCATGCATCCAAATGCATAGGGCGTGCATTCTGAGATAAATAGAAAGCCCATCCTTCATAACCGGATATGTACTTCTTCACATTCAATTTACCATACATATTCATAGAGAAATCAAAGTTTTTATATCCAAAATGCAAATTGACCCCATAATCAATCGGTAACTTATCATTCAAGATAACACGGTCATTACCGTCAATAACTCCATTGTCATCTTGATCTTTAAATTTTATATTGCCAGGAAGAACATTTCCTTGCTTGGCATGATTCTTTATGTCTTCTTCACTCTGAAATAAGCCCTCTGCCTCATAACCGAAAGGTAATTGGTACCGCCCATTTAAGTAGGTCACCGCATTTCCTTCAATCCACTTATCTGAGTTCCCCATTTCCAATACTTTATTTTTTGAGAAACTCGTATTCATATCTACTCCCCATGAAAAATCCCCTTTGCCGTCATTATAAGATACCAGAATATCCATTCCTTGATTTCTCATTCTCAACAAATTTGAAATTGGGGCAGAAAGTCCGAATTCAGAGGGAACAGGAGGAGTATATAATATATTACGACGAAGATTATTAAAATAATCAACAGACAGTTTGATACGTTGATCCCACATCCCAAAATCAATCCCCATATTGGCCAATTCTGATATTTCCCAAGTTATATCAGGATTTATAGCAACATTATTATATGCACCACCAACCAGTTTCCCATTAAACGAATAGATTTTAGGATCGTAACTTAAGACTTGCGCAGTCGGATAATAACCAACTTTTTCCGCATCTCCCAATGTTCCCCAAGATCCCCTGATCTTTAATTCGGACAACCACGAAGATGCACCTTCCATAAATTTTTCACGATGAATATTCCATCCGGCAGAAAATGAAGGGAACACACCCCATCTATGCCCCTCTGCAAAACGAGAAGAGCCATCCGCCCTTAAACTTGCCTCAAATAAGTAACGTCCTTGATAGTCATAATTAACACGTCCAAACCAAGATTGTATAGCCACATCACGAGTTGTCGAACTTCCATTCTGCTTATTATCACTACCTACCCCCAATACATCAATATCATCAAACGGCATATTATCTCTGGAGGCCCAAAATCCTTCCTGCTTGAAATATTCTTGTGAATAACCAGCCAAAAATTTGAAATGATGCGAGTCAGCCAACGTAAGCGCATAATCAGAAGTAAACTGCAATTGTGTGCGGTATTGATAAGCATTAGAGTCTTTCAAAGAAGAAACAAGATTTTCCGTCTTTGCCACATTTCCCTTGGCATCATATAAATAATAAGTCTTGACCCGGTCTTTTGTCGTCTGGTCATGCGTATAGGCAGATATGTTTGCTTTTATATTCCAATCTTTCAAAGGAGTATAAGTAGCACTAAATATAGCAAGCATCTCTTTGTGACGCTCTTTTGAATAACCAGCCTCATTGACACCGGCAATAGGGTTTCCTCCCATCGAAGAACCAACCCCATATAGTCCGTTAGCCTCATAAATAGGGGTAACAGGTGATATTCTCGCTGCCTGAGTTTGCCAAATTGTTGTTCCTCCCTGCGGATTCTTTATATTTGTCTGTGTATATTGCAAATTAACTTGTGCAGACAAGTTCTTTAACAGCTGGAAGTGCAAATCAGGTTTGAATATCAAACGGTTATAATCATTGTTAGGTAAAGTACCCTCCTGATAGTCATTCGAAAGAGAAAAACGGTAAGTAATAGATTTCTCTTTACCCGAAACAGCCACATGAATATTATTAATCAATGTATTTTTACGGTATATTTCTTTATACCACTTATTATCTGCATATTTCCCGTTCTTCAAATCCTGTATGCCTTGTTCACCAAAAAAGGCAGCTTTACCGTCATTAACCATTGCCTCATCATACAAACGCATATAATCTTCGGCACCGACAAAATCCAATTTGAACTGTGGATTCTGAATTCCTATATTGGTAGAAAAATCAACAACCGGCCGTTCTGAGGTTTGCCCCTTCTTTGTTGTTACCAACATAACCCCATTTGCTGCACGTGACCCATAAATAGAAGCGGAAGCAGCATCCTTCAAAATAGAGATACTTTCTATGTCATTAGGATTCAATGTATAAAGATTACCGGGGACACCATCTATCAGAATAAGAACACCGGAACTTCCCCCAATCGTGGAAGTACCGTGGATATTTATAGTAGCTCCGGAGCCAACCGCACCACTACCTTTGGTCACTGTCATACCGGGAACCGCACCTGCCAACAACTCCTGAACATTGGTAACAGAACGCGCTTTCAATGCCTGATCTGCTTTAATAGTTCCGATAGAACCTGTCAAATTAACCTTTCTTTGTATACCATATCCTACTACAACAACCTCCTCCAATGCTTGTGTATCCTCCTTTAAGGTCACAACCAGCATCTTGCCGTTTTGTGGCTTCAACTGCTGGGTCTCATAACCAATATAAGAGATTTCCAAAACAGCATTATTCATTGCATTTAGAGTAAAATTACCATCAAAATCAGTTATTGTACCATTGGAAGTACCTTGTACTATAACTGTTGCGCCAATTATCGGCTCACCATTTACATCAATCACCCTTCCTGTCACCTCACCTTGCTGCTCACGCTTCAGCGGTTGCTGTGCTCTTTTAATAATTACTTTTTTATCTTGAATTTCATAACTCAAGCCGGGTTGTCCTTTTAAAAGTTGTTTTACAACTTCTTCTATTATCGCATCTTTTACAGAAATGGAGACACGCTTTTTCGTATCCAAATCAAGGGATGAAAAGACAAATGAATATCCTGATGATTTCTTTATTTGTTCGATAGCTTCCTTAACTGTTATATTATTGGCTTTCAATGTAATATCCTGCGAAAAAGCCGATAAATTAAAGCAAAGTGCTACTGAGGCTACTAAAATAGCCTTATCAAAACATCTCATAATTCTTCTGATTTTTAAAATAAATAAATTAGAATAGGGTTATAAGAATTAAAGATTTACTATATTTGCTACTTCTTTAACTCAACAAGTGTTTTTAAAAAGAATACTTGATTTGATTTAATCGGGAGGGTGTGGCCGCATCCTCCTTTTTTATATCAAGCATCTCCTACTTTACACATCAACCGGTAGAAATTATTTGCTTCATAAATTTAGATTTTTAAGGTTCTACAATATATTAATAAAGTATATACTTTCCATTTTCGTATCGGTAATTCATCCTGCTGGTAGAAGCTATGGTTGTAAGCACCTCTTCGATGGTATTTTTATTTATCATAAAATCACCATAAAAACGTCTATCCCGCAGTGAATCCGCAACTTCTATACACACATCATAACTTCGCATCAGTTTTTTTGCAATATCCTCTAACAACTCTTCATCAAAAAACAATTTATTATCTCTCCAAATATTTGCATACTCTACATTCGCTTTCGACTTAACCATTTCACCAGTCAATTTATTCAGTACCATTCGTTCATTCGGTTCCAAATAAAGTTCTGCCATCGCTTTAATCTCATTCTGTAGTGCCACCTTCCCTTCTACCAAACTAATCATCACCTCCTCGTCATTAGAATAGTTCTTAAAATTGAATTTTGTGCCCAATACACGGAGACTCACCTCTTTAGTACAAACCTCAAAGGGCACTTTCTCATTGTGGGCTACTTCAAAATAACCTTCTCCTTCTAATGTCAACTTACGATCATCTACACCAAACCCCTGAGAATAAGTAACTTTAGAACCAGCGTTTAACCAAACCAAACTTCCATCAGGCAAATTTAATTTTGTATGTGTACCTAATGAAGCTTCCACCACTATATCCGAAAAGTTCTGTTTTACTGTATGTTTTCCCTGGTAATAAGTAGCAAAAGGGACTAATAAAACCAAAAGCACAGCAGCTACACGATATAACATTTTCCAAGAGAAAGAACGGCTTGCCGGTTTTTCTTTTTTCGAGAGTATAGCTACCCGCTGCTGAAACAAAGTAAAAGCCTTATCTTCATCAAATGGCGCAACACTTCCCGATACTCCCGAAGAAAACCAAAGTTCTAACTTATTCCGAACATAAATACGGTTGGCTTCCGATTCCATACTCCATTTCTGCAACTCGGAAAAAGATGCTTTATCCAAATTCCCTGATAAATAAGATGTAATCAATCTGTCTATATCGTTATATTCTTCTTTCATCTGCATATATTAAGTGCTGTTATTATATAAGGCAAAAAATAAGTTTTAAAGGGTAGTCTAAATGAAGTTTTTTTTCAATTTCCTAAGAAAATATAGAGAACAAGTAGTTTCAGGTACTTTTCCATCCGTTGCTGAAGACAGGATAATGCGTTCTTCATGTGATATTTAACCGTGTTTATTGAAATATTAAGTTCTATTGCTATTTCTTCGTATTTTTTCTGTTCAAAACGATTCTTTTTAAACACCGTACGACATTCTAAAGGAAGTTCTTCAATATTCCGAATCAGTTCACTTTCCAATTCCTGCTCCAATAAATAACCTAAAGGATGCTCATCTTCAACAAAAATCCGGTCTAGAAACTCCATATTCTCCGGAAGGAAAAATGAAGAGACCAAAAGTTCCTCCCGCCTCCTTAGCGAATTCAGCTCATTTAAACAATGATTACGGACAGCACGCATAAGGTATGCACGAATTGAATATTCAATTTCAATATCACCTCGGTGTTCCCACAAATAAAAAATCGCATCATCCACTATTTCCTCAGCCAAAGCAGCATCGGCCAACATTTGGTTCGCAAAACGGCAAAGCAATACATAATGCTGTTTATATATGTATTTAAAAGCATCTTCATTTCCTTGCTTCAACTGCTCTATAATAAGTTTTTCCATAGCCATCATTAAAGTTATAACAACAAAAAATCAGTAACTCTAATACGGTGTTCCATCGTAGTAGATTATAGCATTTAACCTAAAAATCCGTATTGAACTTGTGAAGTTCATTCCATGGGAATGGGAAAATTCATGCTACAATACATAATCCATTAAATGAAATGGTAACATCATCCGATAACATGATAAATGACATGTCAAACGATGTGTACGCATAATGACACAGCCAAAATTCCTATCTACAAGTACTCTTTTTGTTGCCATATCAGGCGCAAAGATACATTTTTAGACGAAAAAAGAATAGGATTTTATGACTTTTCCCATTTTGTACCATCTAACAAACAACAGTTCGTTAAATATCATCAGTACCAATTACCTCCACTACTCTTGTTTCCATAATGTATAGCGACTAAAGCCTGTATAATTACCTCCGATTTCATAACCTTCGAATGAATATCCCGCCCACCAACCGAAACAGGGTTACCCCAGTAAATCTTCTTTTCTCATATATATAAAGATTTAAGAGGGATTGAAAAGGAGAAAAGAAGGGTCACATTGTTCTCTTGGGGATTTAACATGTCATATCACCAACAAAGGGAAGAGTAAGCCGTTTCTTAGGGTCAGCCAAGTCTTCTTAAACGGAAGATTATTACAGTCTCCGACAGCGGACCGTACAGTCCGTTACGGTGGACTGTACGGTCTACAGTAACGGACTATACAGTCCACTGCCGAAGACTGTAGTAATTCGACTGACAGACAGGCTTAATCGAAAGGACGAAAACGCTTATTCCGCCTAATGAAACGACTTAGGGAGTTCAAAACGTATGCAGAGGTTGAAAACCGGAGAAGACAACATCCGGAGACAGGTGTTTGATATGTTAAATCCCCCCCAATAATAACTGACCCAGAAAAAATGAAAAGAGGATGAATCAGATAAAAAATAATTGTTACCTTTGTCAGGTTCAATAAGAAACATACACGTACGAGTTTGGTTACATTTAAATATAAAAAACTTATATTCAATGTACAGAGCAAATATCGGTACTTTTGCGCAAATTATGAAACGAAATCAAATGGAAGATACAAAACATATCAAAATAAGCGAGTACAACTACCCGCTGCCCGACGAACGGATTGCAAAGTTTCCGCTGACGGTGCGTGACCAATCCAAACTGTTGGTATACCGCCACGGTGAAGTGAGCGAAGATACATTCACTTCGCTGCCGGAATATCTGGAACAGGGCGAACTGATGGTCTTCAACAATACAAAGGTGATTCAGGCACGTCTGCACTTCCGCAAGGAAACAGGGGCGCTGATTGAAGTGTTCTGTCTGGAGCCTATACAGCCGAACGATTATGTACTGTCTTTCCAGCAAACGCAAAAATGCAGCTGGCTCTGCATGATTGGCAATCTGAAGAAGTGGAAAGAAGGAGCACTGAGTCGCGTGGTAGACGTGAAAGGGAAACAAGTGACACTGACTGCCACACGCGGTGAATGTCGCGGCACAAGCCATTGGATTGATTTTGAATGGAATGATGACAGCATTACTTTTGCCGACCTGCTGGAAGTGGTAGGCGAACTGCCTATTCCTCCCTACCTCAACCGTGATACACAGGAAAGCGATAAAGAAACTTATCAAACGGTCTATTCCAAGATAAAGGGATCGGTAGCCGCGCCCACTGCCGGGTTACACTTTACCGAACGTGTATTGAAAGCATTGGACGCCCACGGCATCGACCGTGAAGAACTGACCTTGCACGTAGGGGCAGGTACCTTCAAGCCTGTCAAAAGTGAAGAAATAGAAGGACATGAAATGCACACAGAGTACATCTCTGTCAACAAACAGACTATTGAGAAACTGATTGCACACGAAGGATGTGCCATTGCCGTAGGAACCACTTCGGTGAGAACATTGGAGAGCCTATATTATATAGGTGTAGTTATCAGCCGCAATCCTGATGCCAATCAGGAAGAACTGCACGTGCAACAATGGATGCCTTACGAAGAGAACAATGGTATCAGCACTATACAGGCTTTACAATATATACTTGACTATCTGAATCGTCACCACATGGAAGCATTGCACACTAGTACGCAAATCATCATTGCTCCGGGCTACGAATACAAAATTGTGAAGAAGATAGTTACCAATTTCCACCAACCGCAAAGCACATTACTGTTGTTGGTTTCCGCCTTTGTGAAAGGAGACTGGCGGAAGATTTACAATTATGCCTTGGGACATGATTTCAGGTTCCTGAGCTACGGAGACAGTTCGTTGCTGATACCCTGAGAACCTGTCACAGGCATAACATCTTCCTTCCGCACCACTAAGCGTTTTCTTCCCTACCATTAAGGTTTTTTTACAGACGGTTACTACGTCCCGCTACGGCAGGACGTAGTAGTATTCAGTATGGAAAGGCTTAATCATCCGTATGAAAAGGGGCTCGCCATTGTTTAACGGTGGTGCAAGTTCCGGCCGGAACGATATCCGCAAGCACATGCTTGAAAATCCGAACAGGTATATGGCCCCACTTGCCCAATAAAAAAGAGGCCTACCCAAACTCAAGAAAGAGTTTGACAGGCCCCTTTTTTACATTAAAACACCTATACGGTCATGAAATCTTTTAGTACACCCAACCCGGAGTTTTTGTCAGATTCGGGTTCTTTTCTACTTCCGACCGAGGTACAGGGAAGATGCTATAGTCATTTGTTGTAGACCAGCTTACACCACCGTTACCACTGCTCTGGAATCCGGGACAAGTCTTAGAACCGGGCTGATAGTTCATGAAAGGTTCGAACTTGGTTTGGCGAAGAGTACCCCAACGGAATTCTTCGAGGAAGTTGACTCCTTCCATACAGAACTCACGACGGGACTCGTTGCGGATTTTGTTCAGCGCATCTTCCTTGTTGCTAAATGTATATGGCCACATTTCTACCGATGGACGCTGACGAACCATGTTGACCTTTTCGGCCGCACCTGTCAAGTCATCCAACTGGGCTAATGCCTCAGCCCACATCAGCAAGACATAAGCATAGCGGTACACAGGTTCGTCGATAGGGCTGTCCTGCGCATATTCACATTCATAGCCTTCCATGACGAACTTACGGTAACGGTAGGCAAATTCCGCTTCACTGTTACCGTCCTGCATCAGGTCATACGGAGCATCCACACCCCAGGAAGGGTCTTTTTGCATATCCACATAATGACGCGATTGCTTCACCGGCCAGCGGAACACGTAGGGCACCGGATTGAGGTCGCCTGCATTCAGGCGCTTGGCATCGCCTCCCATGTAAGGTTCATCATACGGCAGAATCACGTTGTAACGCAGACGAGGGTCACGGTTCTCCCAAGCTTTCTTCAGACGGGCTTCGTTTCCGTCGCCCAAGTACAAACCGCGGTTTTTCTCCGATACAGTATTGATCTTCGTTACAATCATTTTTCTCAATTCAGGGCCACCCAGCACGTCTCCGTTTTCCAAGGAGTCGCGGAGAAAATAAATCAGACGGTCTCTCTCGGAAATATCGAAATAACCGGGGATAATGTCATTCCAGTCGAAATCCCTCTGCTCGTCTTTATACTCATACAAATCCACCAAGGCATTGGATGGCGCGAAGTAAGACCAGCCTTCCACTCCGTCGTGTCCCACCATGGAACGAGTTCCGCAATAACGTTGAGTGGAGTTTCCGTATCCCTTCAGCTTATCCGTATTGGAAACGGCAAAAATCATTTCCTCACATCCTTCGTTCGCTTCAGTGAAGATTTGCTTGTATCCGCCCTTGAACAAGCTGAAACCGCATTGTCCCACCTTCTCGAAATCGGCCACGGCCTTGCGGAGCAGACTTTCGTCTATCTTGGTACCCGTCACGGTGCCTACTTTATTGTCGTAATTATACTTTGCTCCCATCATCAGGTAGACACGTCCGCGCAAAGTGTAGGCAGCGCCCTTGCAGGCACGTCCTGTTTCGGCATAATGGTCGGGGAAATTCGGCTCATCTATACAGTCGGTCAAGTCCTGGATGACCTGTGCCCAGACTTCGTCTTCAGGAGATTGTCCCTTGGTACATTCGTCCACAGACCCCAACGGCTCCAGATAGAGAGGCACCCCCAGACCATAACGGCCGAAGAGCTCGTTCAGCCTGGTGTAGTAGAAAGCGCGGAGAAACTTGCTCTCGCACAACAGGCGCAAGCGGGTTTCGTCGTCCACGCCGCCGCTGCCCGGCTCCGACAGAACATCGATGGCAGAGTTGGCACGATGGACACCTTCGTATAAATACTTCCAGGCGTTTGAAAACAGTCCGTCGCCGGAACCTGAAGTGCCCTTCAGATAAGGAGGTGTACGGTAAGCATCAGTAGACATGCTCAATGCTTCGAAAGCAGGAGTCGCATTGGTATAGTCCTGATTGTAGATGCCCCATCCGCGCAAGTTCTGATAGATGGCAGCCACACCTGCGTTGGTCAATGTGGAGTTTGTCCACATGTTTCCGGAAGCAATCTGGTTGTGGGGAGCCATGTTCAGGTCCACACAGCTTTGCAACCCACAAAAAGCTAATCCTATGAGAGGAAGAATTATTTTTTTCATATTCATTGTTTCAGTTGTTAGTCAGTAGATTTAGAAAGTAATATTTAAACCACCGGAAATCATACGGGGAATAGGATAGGACTGGAATCCGGAGCCGCCCATTTCAGGATCCACACCCGGGAAATTCGTGATGGTAAGCAAGTTCTCGAATGAAGCGAAGACACGCAACTTGTTGATATAAGCCTTCCTCATCAATGCCTGTGGAAAGGTGTAACCAATCTGCAATGTTTTCAGCTTGATGTATGAAGCATTGTACAATTCGCCGGTATTCGCACGATGCGCACTGTTGGTGTTGCCTATACGCATGTAGGACGCGTAGATGTTTGCGTTCGGGTCGTTGGCAGGGTCGTAATTCGGATCGGTAACAGACAGCTCCGGGTCACAATAATAGTAGATGTGGCGCGCGTTTCTTGCCACGATGGTTCCTTCCTGCCAGCCTGCGTCACTCATGTCATTGAAGCCGCGTTCGTAGATGCGGCGATACATGCCCGCATTTCCGGCCCAGGTCATGTTCAGGTCTATTCCTTTCCATGCAGCAGAGAAGTTGATGCCGTATGTGTATTTGGGAGTGGTGGATTTGCCTGTGAATACACGGTCATCGTCGTTTGTGCCGTACATACCGTCACCGTTGACATCCGCGTAAACCATTTCACCGTACCACAGGCCCTTGCCTTGCCCTACACTCTGGTTGTTGATGTTGTACACACGGTTGCCGTCCGCATCGCGGTAGTCTATCATGGCGCGTACCCAGTCAAGGTCTTGCTTGGTACGTATCATACCGTCACGCGGACCTCCATGGGGGTCAGGAGTCACGCCGTCTGCCAAGTAAACGTTTCCGTTACCCTTGTGACGTTCGTAAAGGAAATGTTCGTTGTATATGTGGTCTTCTACTACTATAGTGTTGCCATAGTCTGCCACATCACCACGGTTGGTCACGTAGACACGGTTCCCATTTTCATCCACTTCCCATCCTTGTTTCAGTTTGCCTTTATATTTCGTTACTTTATTATTGTTGTAAGCGAAATTGATACCTACACTATACTCAAAGTCCTTGATTTTGTCGGACCAACGCAAGTTCATTTCAATACCACGGTTACGCATATTCGATGTATTGGTAACAGGAGCACTCACACTACCCATGGTCATAAAGATGGAAGGTGTAGCCAAGATACCTTTTGTAGTACGTTGATACCAGTCAGCCTCCACTGACAAACGGTTATTCAAGAAAGCCATTTCCAGACCAACGTTAGTAGATTCACCTGTTTCCCAATGCAAATACGGGTTGGCGATCTTGCTCAATTTCAATCCCTTAACAGTTTCGCCACCAAATGAGTAGTTGTTCGAGCTGTAAGTAGCCTGCCAGTCATAGTATCCGGAAGTGGTGTTACCCAAACGTCCCCATGATGCACGCAGCTTCAAATTAGAAAAGACATTCTTGACAGGTTCCATGAAAGGCTCTTCCAAGACACGCCATGCCAGAGATACGGAAGGGAATGTACCCCAACGATGGTCGGGACCGAAACGTGAAGAACCATCGCGACGGAAATTGGCTTCCACCAAGTAACGGTCCTTATAAGAGTAGTTCACACGGCCGAAATAAGATATCACGCCATATTCCTGCATAGGTGTACCGCCAACGGTTGGAATCATCTTGTCCGTAGCGGCTGTAAAATCGGGCAACGACATGTCAAGCAAGCCTGTACGGGTAGCGTTGAAGCCCTTCACCGTCCAGTAGTATTGTTCCGTACCTACCATGATGTTAAAGTCATGGTCGCCAATCTTGTTGGCGTAGCTGACAGTACCCACCTGTGTACGGTTCTGGTAGCGAGTAGTGGCACGGTAAGTGGTTGCCTGGTCGCTGCTGGTGCCTGCATAGAAGTCGCCGGTACGGAAGTTCTCCTTGTCAATGGTTCTGCTATAAGTTTCCGATTCATTGAATGTGGTCTGATAGTTGAAACGTCCCTCGATGGTCAGACCTTTGAAGGGCTTCAAGCGTGCATACCAAGTGGTATTGAGACGCGTATCGTTATAGGAACCTCCTCGAGCCAGCACGTCTGCAAGCAGGTTGGAAGTGGAAGATCCGTCCACTGCAACGCCGTAACGACCGTTGTATTCCGGAGTCATGGCCGGAGTATTCTGGAACATGTATGTAAAGCTGGTATTACCCGGTTCGCTGTTTTCGAACGTGGCATACGTCTGTGTGCCGAACGACAGGAATTTGTTGATTTCGGTTTCCACGTTCACACGTCCTTCATATCTCTTCAGACCTGTGTTCTGAAGCATACCGGGATTGTCCATATATCCGAACGAAAGCAGATAGGTGGTTTTGTCACTACCTCCGGTGATGGACACATTGTGCTTATGCATGGTGTAAGGACGGAACAACTCTTCTACCCACTGTGTGCTGGGGTATGCCAGGAAGTTTGGCACGCCGTATGGATTGTCTATGCCATTAGGATTGGATGCCGCCTTCTTCAAGCCTTCGCGCCATTCGTCTATAGCCGCCTGGGTATATTTGGTGCCGGCCTTATAGTCGCGGTTGGTACTCCAGCGGTTGGCCATTTCCATATATTCAGCATAGTTGTCCTCGAAATGGAAAGCCTTGCCGCTCATCTTTGAATTGGTCACAATACCTGTATAGGTGATTTTGGGTGCCTGTCCCTTCTTTCCTTTCTTGGTGGTAATGAGGATTACACCGTTGGCACCGCGCGAACCGTAAATAGCGGCACTGGCAGCGTCCTTCAAGAAAGAGATGCTTTCTACGTCATCGCTGTTTACAGATGCCATAGAGGCTTCTGACCCGTCCACGATGACCATGGGAGAAGAGCTGTTGAAACTGCCGAGACCGCGCATCTGGATGCTGGCTCCATCGCTGCCGGGCTTTCCCGATCCCTGGTTGACCTGTACACCTGCGGCCAGACCGGACAATGAACTGGACAGGCTTGTTGTAGCACGGCTCTCCAGCTTTTCGGCCGAAACGGTAGACACAGCTCCGGTAAGATTTACTTTCTTCTGCACACCGTAACCTACAACCACGACTTCATCCAGCAGACCACTGTCTTCTTTTAATGTGATTTTAAATTCAGTCTTGCCTTTAACAGGGATTGTCTGGTCCTTGTAACCAATAAAGCTGACCACCAAAACAGCATCGTTTTTTACCTTAAGGGTAAAATTTCCATCCATGTCGGTGATTGTTCCGTTGGTAGTTCCCTTTTCCAACACGTTTGCACCGATGACAGACGAGCCTGTTTCATCAAGCACTGTCCCTTTGACGGTTTTCTGTGCGAAAGCCATTGTAAAGGAACATAAGAACATGCACAGTAGCATGAGAAGTTTGGGCAGTTTACCCTTAATTCTGCATTTTTGTTCCATAAAAGTTTTTTTAGGATTAATAAATATTATTCTTTAAATATTATGCAAATGTATTAAATCGGCATAGCAGCCATCTATAAAAATCGTCCGAATAATAATATAAAATTGTCCATATCCGCCTTAGTAATACATATATTGCGATATTGTCTTGAATAACGATAAAGTATTTCATAAGAAAGAAGCCTTCCGACAGTGTGTAAGTTTCTATATCAGCATAAGACATTTTGCTACAAAAAACCGCGAATATTATCGAAGGCAACCGGTCAAGATACGTCTTGGCGAGGATGAGGAGGACGAGCGCTCTATTACCTATCGTCCTGCCGAACAGGTGCACCCGTGGAAAATGTCATTTTGCATGTTACCGACAAGGCGTGGAATTATATTACAACAAAGCCACTGCATGAGTCTCAATCTGTGCTAAACAGCAAACAGAGCAACGGTAAATGAGAGGTTCGACTGAAGGTACAAGACAACTATAAATTACGTTCGCTTCTACGTTCCTTTGGCGATAGTGTTGAGGTAATAGCTCCAGCCACTTTACGCCAAGAAATGAGAGAAATGGCACAGCGTGTCTTCCAAATGTATAATGACTAGATCTATATACTATAAAAGATAGAATTGGACTTCTTAACCTGCCATAATACATAGGAATTCCTATTACTTTATGTCACTAAACATATTCATTAATCCATAGTATCTCAGTTGTTTTACTATCTTTGTGACAAAACACCTGAATGCTATGACTATCACCTTATCTAAAAAACTTCCCGCCTATCCTACTTTTGTAGAAGGCATCCGCCGTGCGCCCGACAGAGGTTATCGTCTGACACCGGCACAAACAGAAACCGCACTGAGGAATGCACTACGCTACATTCCCGAAGAACTTCACGCCCAACTCGCCCCGGAATTTATGGACGAACTGCTCACCCGGGGGAAAATCTACGGCTACCGCTTCCGACCGCAAGGTGACTTGAAGGCAAAGCCTATTGACCAATACAAAGGGAACTGCATAGAAGGGAAAGCTTTTCAGGTAATGATAGACAATAACCTGAGTTTCGACATCGCCCTCTATCCTTACGAACTCGTCACTTACGGCGAAACGGGACAAGTATGCCAGAACTGGATGCAATACCGCCTCATCAAGCAATACCTGGAAATAATGACTGACAGACAGACTTTGGTAGTGGAAAGCGGACACCCTCTTGGTCTGTTCAAGTCAAAGCACGAAGCACCGCGTGTCATTATCACCAATTCGATGATGGTAGGCATGTTCGACAACCAGCGTGACTGGGAAATCGCCGCACAGATGGGCGTTGCCAATTACGGTCAGATGACAGCAGGCGGATGGATGTACATCGGTCCGCAAGGAATTGTACACGGCACATTCAATACCTTATTAAATGCCGGGCGCATGAAACTCGGTGTGCCGCAGGACGGAAATCTGAACGGTCATCTCTTTGTATCTTCTGGCTTGGGAGGAATGAGCGGAGCACAACCCAAAGCCGCCGAAATAGCAGGAGCCGCTGCCATCATTGCCGAAGTGGATGCGTCACGCATCGAAACACGGTATCGCCAAGGATGGGTGCAACATGTCACTTCCGACTTGAAAGAAGCCTATACCCTTGCCGCCGAAGCCATGAGGTTACGCAAACCTTGTTCCATTGCCTATCACGGAAATGTAGTGGAGCTGTTGGAATATGCCTTGAATAATCATATAGCCATTGAACTGCTGAGCGACCAAACTTCGTGCCATGCCGTGTACGAAGGAGGATATTGTCCGGCAGGCATCACCTTTGACGAGCGCACACGCCTGTTGAAAGAAGACCGCACACGATTTGAAAAGCTGGTAGATGTTTCACTACGGCGTCATTTCAATGTCATTAAAGCATTGGTAGAACACGGTACTTATTTTTTCGATTACGGCAATTCGTTTATGAAAGCCATTTATGATGCAGGAGTAAAGGAAATTTCACGCAACGGAATCGACGAAAAAGACGGTTTCATCTGGCCTTCTTATGTGGAAGATATCATGGGACCGCAGCTTTTCGATTATGGTTATGGCCCTTTCCGTTGGGTTTGCCTCAGCGGTAAACACGAAGATTTGATAAAGACCGACCATGCCGCCATGGAGTGTATCCCCAAAGAACGACGCGGACAGGACATGGACAATTGGATATGGATACGCGATGCCGAAAGAAACAATCTGGTAGTCGGCACTCAGGCACGCATCCTCTATCAGGACGCACTCGGGCGCATGAATATCGCCCTGCGTTTTAACGAAATGGTACGCCGGGGCGAAGTAGGCCCCATCATGTTGGGACGAGACCACCATGACGTGAGTGGAACCGACTCCCCTTTTCGCGAGACATCGAATATCAAGGACGGCAGCAATGTGATGGCAGATATGGCAGTCCAGTGCTTTGCTGGTAACTGTGCACGCGGCATGAGTCTGGTCGCCCTGCACAATGGCGGAGGCGTGGGTATCGGTAAGGCTGTCAACGGCGGATTCGGAATGGTGTGCGACGGCAGCGAGCGGGTAGATGCCATTTTGCGTTCGTCTATGCTATGGGATGTCATGGGCGGCGTGGCACGACGCGCATGGGCACGCAATCCGCACGCCATGGAAACATCCGAAGAATTTAACCGCACCCACCAAGAACAAGGTTATCACATCACCATGCCGCATCTGGCAGAAGATGTATTAATCGACAGAGTATTAAAAGAAAAAGGTATAAAACAACAATAACGTTACGAATTATGAGCTGGACAAGAATCATGGAATGCGTTCCCAACTTTAGCGAAGGGCGCGATTTGCAGAAAATAGATCAGATAGTGTCTCCCTTCCGTGCACGTGCCGGAGTGAAACTGCTCGACTACAGCAATGACGAAGACCATAACCGTCTTGTGGTCACTGTTGTGGGAGAGCCCGACGCTTTAAAAGAGGCTGTGATAGAGGCCATTGGCGTAGCAGTGAAGTTGATTGACCTCAACCATCATCAAGGGCAGCATCCGCGAATGGGAGCAGCAGACGTAGTCCCCTTTATCCCCATCAAAGGATGTACCATGGACGAAGCCATTGCCATCTCTAAAGAAGTAGGGCAAAAGGTGGCGGATACCTATCAGCTTCCTGTCTTCCTGTATGAAAAATCAGCAAGCGCTCCTCATCGCGAGAATCTTGCCACTATCCGAAAAGGAGAATTCGAAGGCATGGCCGAGAAAATCCATCAACCCGAATGGCATCCTGATTTCGGTCCCGAAGAACGACATCCCACTGCCGGAACCGTTGCCATCGGAGCACGTATGCCTTTAGTAGCTTATAATATTAACCTGAACACACCCAGTCTGGAGATTGCACATGACATTGCCAAGAAAATCCGTTTTATCGGAGGCGGACTGCGCTTCTGCAAGGCTATGGGCGTAGAACTGAAAGACCGAGGCATCACACAAGTTTCCATGAATCTGACAGACTACAGCAAAACTGCCCTCTATCGGGCTTTTGAGATGGTGCGTTTCGAAGCCCGCCGCTACGGAGTAAGCATTATCGGCAGCGAAATTGTGGGCCTGGTTCCCATGGAAGCCCTGATTGACACAGCCTCCTATTATTTGGGACTGGAAAACTTCTCGATGCAGCAAGTGCTGGAAGCACAGATTATGGAATAACAAGGAACCTATCGCCATGAACAACAACCTTATCATCAAGAATGCCCGCATCATCACCCCTCTCGGCACCTCTGCCCTGAAAGGTAAAGAGATGAACCGACTGCTGGATCTCACCGGAGGAACCGTAGTAGTAACCGACGGAGTGATTACCTACGCAGGCCCGTCACATCCTTCGTATGCAGAGCCGAAAGAAGATTACGAAATTCTCGACGCCGGGGGCCGGGTATTGCTTCCCGGATTCATTGATTCACATACCCATCTGGTTTTCGGCGGTTATCGCCCCGAAGAGTTCGTTTGGCGCATGAATGGGGAAAGTTATATGAGTATCATGCAACGCGGAGGCGGCATTATCAACACGGTACATGCCACTCGTGAAGCGACACCGGAGGAATTGAAATGCAAAGCCGAATGGTTTATTGATGTCATGAGCCGTATGGGGGTCACTACTGTGGAAGGGAAGAGCGGTTACGGGCTCGACCGCAATACCGAGCTCAAACAACTGGAAGTGATGCGTTCCATCAACCTCTCCCCGCAACGTAAAGTAGATATCGCCGCCACTTTCCTCGGTGCACATGCACTGCCTCCCGAATATCAGGGCAGAGCCGACGAATACATTGACTTTCTCATCCATGAGATGCTTCCTCTGGTCCGTGAAAAGCACCTTGCAGAGAATTGCGACATTTTTTGTGAACAAGGCGTCTTCACCGTAGCACAATCCCGACGACTCCTGCAAGCGGCACAGAAACAAGGATTCGGTGCAAAGATACATGCCGATGAAATTGTAAGTTTCGGCGGTGCCGAACTTGCCGGTGAAATAAGAGCACTCAGCGCCGACCATCTGCTGCACGCCTCGGATAACGGCATTCGTGCAATGGCAGAAAATAAGGTTGCCGCCACGCTCCTGCCCCTGACCGCCTTTACACTCCGTGAACCTTATGCACGCGGACGTGACATGATAGACAGCGGTTGTGCCGTAGCTCTCGCCACCGACCTCAATCCGGGCAGCTGTTGTTCCGGTTCCATCCCACTGACATTTGCACTGGCTTGCCTATATATGCATCTCACATTGGAAGAAGCTATCACCGCCATGACATTAAACGGAGCAGCCGCACTGGGTTATGCCCACCGGACAGGCAGTATCGAAGTCGGCAAACAGGGAGACCTTGTCTTGCTGGACACCGATACCCCAGCTGTACTCGTTTACTATACCGGCATGAATTCCGTGCAACACACCATCAAAGCAGGACGTATCCTATTTTAAATATTCACCCAACTTAAAAACATAATACCATGTTAACAGAACTCACTATCAAAGAATTTATTAATAAAGTCATCAGCAACGATCCCGTTCCCGGTGGCGGAAGCATATCCGCCCTCAATGGTGCCCTGGCGACTTCCCTTGCCGCAATGGTTGCCAACCTGACCATCGGACGAAAGAAATATGCCGAAGTAAACGAGGTTATGGAAGACCTTTCCGCCCGTTTTGAAGAATTGGCACGTCAACTCATTATCGATGTAGACCGTGACTCGGATGCATACAACCGCGTATTTGCCGCCTTCAAACTTCCCAAAGAAACAGAAGAAGAAAAAAACATCCGCAACGAAGCGATTCAAAAAGAGACCAAATATGCAGCCGAAGTACCGATGGAAGTGGCACGTACTGTCCATTCCATCCTGCCGATGATTGATGTAGTGGCACGAAAAGGAAACAGCAATGCCGTGACCGATGCTTGTGTGGCAATGATGTGTGCACGAACCGCCATACTGGGTGCTTTGCTAAATGTCCGCATCAACCTCACCTCTATCAAAGACGAGAAATTTGTGAAAGAAATGACTGAAGAAGCGGATATGATAGAAAAGACAACGATTGCCGAAGAACAAAAAATATTGGACTATGTGAAAACCGTTCTCTAAAAAAGAAGAGTATGAAAAACGTATATCAAATAGGTTCCGGCGAACTCACATTCGATATTATCGAACGCATCATCAATGAGAACCTGAAACTGGAACTGGCCCCCGAAGCTCGGGAACGCATTCAGAAGTGCAGGGACTATCTGGATAAAAAGATAGCCAATTCCGACACACCGCTTTATGGTATTACCACCGGGTTCGGCTCGCTGTGCAACCGTAATATTTCGCCTGATGAGCTGAGCACCTTACAAGAGAATCTGGTAAAAAGCCATGCTTGCAGTGTGGGCGAAGAAATGCCACACGTCATTGTAAAACTGATGTTTCTGCTCAAGGCACATGCCCTCTCGTTGGGACACAGCGGCGTACAAGTCATTACCGTGCAGCGCATTATCGACTTCTTCAACAATGACGTAATGCCCATTGTATATGACCGTGGTTCGCTGGGTGCATCCGGCGATCTTGCCCCGCTTGCCAACCTCTTCCTGCCACTTATCGGTGTGGGAGACGTATATTATAAAGGTAAGCGGTGCGAAGCCATCAGTGTGCTCGATGAATTCGGCTGGGAGCCTGTGAAACTGAAAAGCAAAGAAGGATTGGCTTTGCTGAACGGCACACAATTCATGAGCGCCAACGGTGTTTATGCCATCTTGAAAGCGTTCCGACTGAGTAAAAAAGCCGACCTCATTGCCGCTGTTTCCCTTGAAGCCTTCGACGGACGCCTCGACCCGTTCATGGATTGTATCCAACAGATGCGACCGCACCAAGGCCAGATAGAAACAGGGACAGCATTCCGCCGTATACTAGAAGGAAGTGAAATCATAACTCAGCCCAAGACACATGTGCAAGACCCCTATTCATTCCGCTGTATCCCCCAAGTACACGGTGCCACCAAGGATGCCATCCGCCATGCCGCGTCCGTTCTGCTGACCGAGATTAACTCCGTCACCGACAATCCCACCATCTTCCCCGATGAAGACCTGATTATATCGGGCGGGAATTTCCACGGACAACCTTTGGCACTCGTCTATGATTATCTCGCCATCGCTTTGGCCGAGTTGGGAAATATATCCGAGCGTCGCGTAGCCCAACTCATTATGGGACTTCGCGGACTTCCCGAATTCCTTGTTGCCAATCCCGGACTGAATTCAGGCTTTATGATTCCCCAATATGCAGCCGCTTCCATGGTCAGCCAAAATAAAATGTATTGCTACTCCGCCAGCAGTGATTCCATTGTCTCCAGCAACGGCCAAGAAGACCATGTGAGTATGGGTGCCAATGCCGCCACAAAACTATTTAAGGTGATGGACAATCTAGAGCATATCCTTGCCATCGAACTGATGAATGCAGCTCAAGGTATCGACTTCCGGCGTCCGCTCAAAAGCTCTCCATACATTGAGAAATTCCTCTCGGTTTATCGCAAGGAAGTGCCTTTCATCCGCGAAGACATTGTGATGTACAAAGAAATACATAAGACTGTGGCTTTTTTGAAACGCCACCAAGTGGATTATTAAGCTATTATTTCACTATCTTTGCAGGCAAAAAGAAGACAACGTATGAATAGCGACAATAAAGAAGAAATGTTTCCCATTGTAGATGAACAGGGAAATATTGTGGGAGCTGCCACACGAGGCGAGTGTCATGACGGCAGTAAAAAACTTCATCCAGTAGTGCACCTTCATGTGTTCAATAGTAAAGGGGAACTTTACCTGCAAAAACGACCGGAATGGAAAGATATCCAACCCGGCAAATGGGACACTTCAGTAGGCGGTCATGTCGACTTGGGCGAAAGTGTAGAAATAGCACTCCACCGTGAAGTGAAAGAAGAACTCGGAATCACCGACTTCACTCCCGAACTGCTGATTAATTATGTTTTTGAGTCTGCCCGCGAAAAAGAACTGGTATTCTCACACAAAACCATTTATGACGGCCCTATCACCCCCAGTGACGAATTAGCCGGAGGCCGTTTTTGGACATTAGACGAAATAAAAGCCAATATGGGGAAGGATATCTTTACACCAAACTTTGAGAACGAGTTCTGCAAATTAGGCTTCTGAAACATCTTTTTCATGGAAAGGGGCAAATTCTTGACTTGCATCAAGAATTTGTCCCTTTAGCGTATATTTTGGACTCATAAGCATACAACAGAAAACAAAAGCGCGTAATTTTGTGTTGTAAAACATAGAAAGAAAGGATAACAAGATTATGAAAAAGGTAAAAAGTATTGTAATGAAAGTCCTGGCTATGATGGGTGAAAACGAAGTAAGAGCTTGGGGCGTAGGCATTAAGTAATATAAATGCCGGTATTTAAATCAACTAAAAAGGATAACATTATGAAAAAGTTAAAAGAAATCATTAAGACAGGTCTTATTGATATGGGAAATGGTGCCCTACGTGCTTGGGGATACGAAATCAAGTAACCACCATACTTGATTAGAGAACTTTATTTAAAACTCAATAGAATAAAAGAGAGTAGTCCAATGGATTACTCTCTTTTTTATTTATCAGGTATCTTATTTACTGCAATCAGTTAGAAAAACGATAAGTATTTTAAGAACTTATCCTATCGCCTTTATCCACTAACAGCGGCAAAGATAATAATATTATTAATTTCTTCACTATCATTAAAGCAGAAAATATAAATTTATCTCATTTCTGTTTCTTTATCTTAATAATTTCATGCAGTTTATCCATTTGGGGGCACTTTATTCTCACACAGACAAGCATCATTACAGTATATAATAGGTAGAAATAAGACAGTCAGAAAAAAACTTTTTTCACTGTAAATACCATCTACAGGCACTTTATACAAGTAGGATAAGTTCTTAAAATACTTAGCAAATATTCCCTTATTCATTAGCCTTCCAAATCTATTATAGTATTATTAACTCTATGAAACACTTATGAAAATTAAGACTTTAACCCAAAGAGGTAAGTACACATTACTGGCAAGTGTACTTGGAATGATTTCAATTCCTTCGTCTGCCATCCCTACCGGTATGGTTGATGTTTCACTCCCAACCGTAGCACAACAGACGGCCAAAATCAAAGGAAAGGTTTTGGATGCCAAAACCGGAGAACCGGTTATCGGTGCTAATGTCGTTGTAAAAGGAACCACAAACGGCAGTATCACCAATTTCGATGGCGAATACGAACTGACAGCACCGATTGGTTCTACTCTCAGTATCTCTTTTATTGGTTATAAATCAATAGAGGTAAAAGCCACCGGCGGTTTGCAAACAATCAAATTAGATGAAGACTCTGAAGCACTGGACGAAGTCATAGTAGTAGGCTACACGACTCAGCGTAAAGAAAGTTTAACCGGATCTATGAATAACATCAAAAGTGAAAAGTTGAAGGACATAACCACGCCATCGGTAGAAAATTTATTAAATGGTAAAGTTCCGGGAGTATATGTAGCCCCGGGGTCTGGTCAACCCGGTTCCAGTGGTGCAGTTGTTATCCGCGGACAAGCCACACTTAACGGTACAACTTCTCCACTGTGGGTTATCGACGGGGTTATAGTAGGCTCGGATGCCGGACAACTAAATCCTGCGGATATTGAAAGCATGACTATTTTAAAAGATGCTGCCTCTACCGCCATTTACGGTTCGCAAGGTGCAAATGGTGTTATTGTGGTTACAACCAAAAGCGGACGAGCTGAAAAAATGACTATCGAAGCATCTGTAAAACTAGGTATCAGCTCACTAAACAATGGAAACTTGGAAGTGATGAATGGCGCAGAACTTTATGACTACTATACCTCCTTCCAAAATGCCAATGAAATTTCTTTTCCACGATGGAACAAGGATTTGCGCGACAGCAATTTCAGTTGGTGGGATTTAGCTACCCAAAACGGACTCACACAGGAGTACAATGTATCTTTACGCGGAGGTAACGAAAAAATGCAATCTTATCTATCTGTAGGATATTATGATGAAGAAGGTGCCGTGAAAGGATATGATTACAGTCGGTATAACTTCCGCTTGAAGACTACATACAAGCCATTTGACTGGTTGACAATCAAACCCGCGCTCAGCGGTTCACTTCGGAATATTGATGACCGCCAATACTCTGTCACAGCTATGTATTCTATGCTCCCATGGGATAGTCCCTATGACAAAGACGGCAACTTGGTTCCTCACCGCTACAGTGGTTGGGTAAACACTCAGCAGACCAACTACCTATACGATTTACAATGGAACCATTCAGAATCCAAATATTACGAATTCATGGGAAGTTTAGATTTTGACATTAAAATAACAGACTGGCTGACCTTCTCATCTGTCAACAACTACAAATACATCAATTCTACTTCTCACGGTTACAGTGATCCGCGCTCAAGCAGTGGCGAAAATGTAAACGGACGTCTCACAGAATGGAGAGCAGAAGTGACCCGCCGTTATACCAACCAAAAATTATTAATAAACAAAGACTTTGGCAAGCACTCTATCAGCGGATTGATAGCTTACGAATTTAATGATTATTATTATAAGAATCTAGATGTCTATGGTACCGGATTTGTACCCGGATTCGAAGTCCTGGATGTAGTATCCAAACCCGAACGTACGAAAGGCGGTATCAGCGAATGGGCTACTCAGTCTTATTTCACCCAATGGAAATATGTATATGATGGTAAGTATATTGCCGAAGCCTCTATCCGCCGGGACGGTGCATCCAACTTAGGTACGAACGCCAAATACGGCAATCTTCTGTCCGGTAGTGTAGGATGGATTATCAGCCGTGAAGACTGGTTTGATATAGATTGGATTAATAACCTTAAAATACGTGGAGGTTATGGTACTGTAGGTAATCGTCCCTCTTCACTTTACCCACAATACGACCTGTATTCAGTTTCTTCCAGCTATAATGAAAGTTCCGGTGCATTGATCAGTGTCATCGGTAACAAAGACTTGACATGGGAAAAAACCTATACCACAAGTATCGGACTTGACGCTGCATTGTTCAATAACCGTCTGCGCTTTACTTTTGATTTCTATTCAAAAGATACAGATAATATTCTTTATAACGTACCCGTTACAGGACTTACCGGTGTGACTAGTGTTTATAGAAATATCGGTAAAATGAAAAACACCGGATATGAAATCTCACTGGGTGGTGATATCATCAGTACAAAAGACTGGTTCTGGAACGTAGAATTAAATATTGGTCACAACAGTAATAAATTGAAAGACCTCTATAAACAAAAAGATACAGACGGAAACTATGTAGTAAAACCCGTTATCATCAGTGATGGAAGCAGTATTGCCGGTACAGCGCAGCGCATCCTCGAAATCGGTTATCCGGTAGATACTTATTATTTAAAGGAGTGGGCAGGTGTAAATCCAGAAAACGGTGCTCCAATGTGGTACAAAGACACTAAAGACAGCGAAGGCAATGTCACAGGAAGAGAAACAACCTCTAACTACGCAGAGGCAGGATATTATAAGTGCGGTTCAGCAGCTCCCGATTTGTTCGGAGGTTTCTCTACAACTTTAACATGGAAAGGCTTTGACTTAAATGCCGTATTCGGTTACTCTATCGGTGGAAAGATTTACAACTATTCACGTCAGGAGTATGACTCCGACGGTACTTATACCGACCGCAACCAAATGAAACTGAAAGACGGTTGGAACCGTTGGGAAAAACCGGGAGATATCGCCACTCACCCCGTTGCAAAATATAATAATCAGGATAAAGGCAACTCTGCATCTTCCCGCTATTTGGAAAACAGTGATTATCTGAAACTACGCTCTCTGACCCTGGGCTACAACTTTAAGTTACCGCAATGGGGCATCCAGAACTTACGCGTATTCATGAACGCAGAAAACCTGTTTACCATTACAGATTATTCAGGCGTAGACCCTGAAATTCCGGCTAGTAACGGTTCTGTGATGGGTACTGCCGGTCCTGCCGTTTATCCGTCTGTACGTAAATTTATGTTCGGTTTAAATCTTACCTTTTAATCAGTAGAAACAATATGAAAAAGATATTGACCTTATTATTGGCAGCGGCATCATTGACCGCTTGCGACATAGACCGTTTACCATATAGTTCTATGGCTGCAGAACAAATCACAAACGATCCTTCCGCATCGTTGGAATCTCTAATGAACGGTATGTATGCTCAGCTAAAGACATGGTCGGACCCCATGCACCGTTGTGGTGAGTATGCCGGCGACAATATGATGATTCGCGGTTCATCAACAGATGCCTTCTATGAATTCATCTCTTTCTCCCGCACTCCGGTAAACTATCGTTTACAGAACTTCTGGGATTATGGTTACAAGGCTGTTGCCCAGGCCTCAAATATCATCAAAATGATAGAAGAAGGGCAGAGTGCCGAGATAGACAACCAATTAGGAGAGTGTTATTATGTACGTGGTATGATGTATTTTTACTTATGCCGTGCTTATGGACGTCCTTACTATCAGGCTCCTGATAAGAACTTAGGCGTACCTATTGTTAATGGTACTCCCGATGATATTATGGGAGACCTGCTACTACCCGACCGTTCTACTGTAAAAGAAACCTATGAACAGGCCATCAGTGACTTGAAAAAGGCAGAAGAAATGATGACTATCAACAAAGGTGCTGCTTATGCCTCAAAAGAAGCAGCTCAGGCAATGCTCTCACGCGTATATCTGTATATGAGTGGAACGTATGAAAATCCCAATCGGGAATATGCCCAGTTAGCTGTTGACTATGCGGACAAAGTAATCAATTCGGGCACCTACTCATTATTGCCGCGCGAAGAGTTCATGAAATATAACACGCTTACTCCCGAGAACAACGACGAATCCATCTTTGTGGTAAAACGTGTTGCTTCTGAATTCTCCGGTTATGACCACTACTATGGCATTGGCGGTATGTATGCCAATATCGGCGGTATGGGTTGGGGAGAAATGTATGCCAGTGCCAAATATATTGATTTGTTGAATGAGACAGGACGGAATGACTGGCGTCCGGATCATTATAAAATCGTAGACGCACGTGCTGCATTTATCGAACCGACATACACTGATAATCATAAAGAAGTATTCCGTTTTATCAAACAAGATTCAGAAACGGTTTTAAATTACGAACAGTTGACTGTAACACAAAAGGGAGCGACAGTGGTTTGCCAAAAGACCAAAGAAGTATACGGAAAAGATGTTCCGGACGGTCCGGAATACACACTGACTCCTGTAGATGCCGAACAGGATATTTATTCTATCACTTACCAAGACGGCAAGACTTATATAGGTATGCTGGACTATTACATCTCTCTCAACCGTGTATATCCACAATTCTATATCACCAAATGTTCTCGCGAAGGAGAAGATTCGCATTTACATTCACCGATTATCAGTCGTTTGGGTGAAATATATCTGAATCGTGCAGAAGCCTATGCTAAATTAGGCAATTATTCGGCCGCTTTAGCCGACCTTAATACCATTCGCGAACGCTCTATCATCGGTGGTGGATACGCTTCATTGAACGCAACAAACGCCAGCGAAAGAATTGACAAAGAACGCCAATTGGAATTAGCCTATCAAGCAGAACGCAGCTATGACGTGTTCCGCAACGGTAAGCCTTTGACACGTCGCTATCCGGGACCTCACAAACAATTTGAAGACATTCCCGCATCAGACTATCGTGTTGTTTATTACATTCCACAGAATGCAATAAATGCTTATCCGGGCACTTTGACTCAAAACCCGACTAATAGTAGCGGAGTTATCCTGAATTAAGGCTCTCTTTTCAATAACATATTAGTTTTTTATGAGATGGTTCGTAAGTGACAGCACTTAAAGAACCATCTCTTTTTATGAACAAACCTATTCAGGGAAACAAAAACATTTCATTCATAAGACATCCGGCAGCATTTACTTCTTTTTTATTCGTCCGTTCCGGAGATTTTCTATAATTTTGCATCAAACAACTATTAATCCAATAAAACTTTATCAGAAAAAACCATGATTAAAAAACTATCTACCTTGGTAGCCGGTTTAGCATTGATATGTCTGGCCGGATGCACTTTACCTCAAAAGGAAGTTGCACAAAACAATTCATTTGCCCCTATTGAAGTAGCAGTACCCGAACGATCCGCAGGACAGCAAGATGTAATCCAACTGACCACTCCTAAGCTCGACACTGTTCGTGTCGGATTTATCGGACTTGGAATGAGAGGTCCCGGAGCTGTGGAACGCTGGACACATATCCCCGGAACAAAAATTGTCGCACTCTGCGATTTACTCCCCGAAAATGCAGAAAAAGCACAAAAAATCGTAACCAATGCAGGAATGGAAGCACCGGTGCTCTACTCTGGTTCGGAAGATGCATGGAAACAACTGTGCGAACGTGATGATATCGACCTTGTTTATATTGCCACCGACTGGAAGCATCATGCCGAAATGGGTATTTACGCTATGGAACACGGCAAGCATGCCGCCATTGAAGTTCCCTCTGCTATGACACTGGATGAAATCTGGGCGTTAATCAATACTTCGGAAAAGACCCGCAAGCACTGTATGCAGTTGGAAAACTGTGTATACGACTTCTTCGAACTGACAACATTGAACATGGCTCAACAGGGATTGTTCGGTGAAGTGCTGCACGTAGAAGGTTCTTATATCCACAACCTTGAAGAATTCTGGCCCTACTATTGGAACAACTGGCGTTTGGACTACAATAACGAAAACCGTGGAGACGTTTATGCCACTCACGGCCTTGGCCCGGCCTGCCAATTGCTGAATATTCACCGTGGCGACCGCATGAAGACTTTGGTAGCGATGGATACCAAGGCTGCAACTGGTCCTGACCTGGGTAAGAGATATGGCTTGGCAAACGATTCTATCGAGTTCCAGAACGGTGACCATACCATGACTTTCATCCGCACTGAGAACGGCAAAACTATTCTTATCCAGCACGATGTGGTGAATCCTCGTCCTTACAGCCGTATGTATCAGCTGACAGGTACAGATGGTTTCGCCAACAAATACCCTATCGAAGAATATTGCTTGCGCCCCGACCAGGTTGACGCTAAAGAAGTGCCTAACCACGAAAACCTGAATATGCACGCTGCTGTTCCCGAAAACGTGAAAGAAGCCTTGATGCAGAAATACAAACACCCGATTCACCAGGAACTGGAAGAAACTGCCAAGAAGGTAGGTGGTCACGGTGGTATGGACTACATCATGGACTATCGTCTGGTTTACTGTCTGCGCAACGGTTTGCCTTTGGATATGGATGTATACGACTTGGCTGAATGGTGCTGTATGGCAGACCTTACCCGCCTTTCTATCGAAAACGGTAATGCTCCGGTAGCTGTACCCGACTTCACCCGCGGTAGCTGGAACAAGGTGAAAGGTTATCACCACGCATTTACCAAATAAAAACGGCACGCTTTAAAACAACAATAACTTATGATTGGGGCAATCAGTGTATATTGGCAGCTCCAGTCATAAGTTATTTTTTTACGCCCTTATAAAACAAAAGAAGCAAGTTCAAACCCTGTCAAACGGAAATCTTACGACAAAAGAGAAACATTTCCGAATAAACAGTTCTCTTCTACAAAAATTATACTATTTTTGCTAGAATAAAATAAGACCATGTTCAAAGGTTACCCAAAGTGTAGATATACAACCATTTTTATCATTTTTTCAATTGCTTTTATATGTGGGCTAAATTACAAAAAATGGTATGCCACTAATCATTTAGCGACAAAACGTGTCTTCCTTGCATACTCCCTCGCCAAAGACGAAATAGGTAACGGGAATCTCGAAAAACACCTCTTGCAGGAATTCAGAAGACAGGGGGTTGAAGCTATATTCGATCGCTTCTATTTAGATTGTACCAAATTAAATGAGCAAGAAGAAATAGAACATTGCCAAAACTATCTCGAATTAGTTAAGAGTAAATCCACAGACCTCATCCTCACCATAGGAGACCAAGCTACATATTCCATCTTATCCACCCGCCACCAACTGTTGGGTTCTGTTCCCATATTGGCATGTAATGTACATTTTCCAAATGAAAAACTGATAGAAGAATATAATGAAAAGAAAGTTTATGTCCTCAGCGATATCCCCGACCTGCAGCGCAACATAGAATTTATAAAGACACTGCATCTCCACACCAACATGGACATTATCTATAATATAGATTTTAGTTATCTGGGACATAAATCTTTTGATATGCTCACCCGTACTGTAGACAGAAAGAGTGTAAGAATGTTGGGATATGCTAAAGGATTTGCCCAAGAGGATGAATACAACAGACTGACGGAAATGATTAAATACTTTAATCTGATGCCCGGCATGACCAATGAAAATCCGAATAAAAATCAATTGTCCGTCAGCCTCTGCCCTTTCCGATATATAAAAGGGTCTTCTTTGCTCATTATGTTGGAACGTTCCAGACGAGATCAGGAAGACCAAGTATTCTTATTGGACAAATTTGACATGATGTCCATCCCAATTACCAACGCATTGAATATTCCCTCATTCAGTTGCATCCGTGAAGGGTTTAACGAAAATGCCAAGATTGTGGGCGGATACATGGCAACAGAAGAGATTTCAGCCAAAGCAGCAGCCGACTTAGCCTTCCGACTGATGAAAAATGAAAAGATAGGCATGCCTAAAATAAGGGCTTTGGACAAAGAATATATATTAGATTGGACTTATCTCTCCGAACACGCCAAACACATACATCAGATTCCCGCCCATATACGCATCATCAATTATCCCTTTTATGACCGTTACCACAAGGAACTTTATATACTGGGAGCATTGTTCGTTATTGCCTTTATCTTGATTTCCGTCAGTCTGCTACGGGCCCACCGCCGTTCTTTGAAAGAGCGTACCAACCTCCGGATTCTGGAAGAGGCTCAGAAACGGTTAAGCCTTTCTGTCAACGGAGGTCATATTTCGCTTTGGAATGTTCAGGACGACATCATCGAGTTCGATGCTAATTATACGAACCCGTCAGGACTGAAACAACAGAAATTTACAAGAGATGAAATCAGGAAGTATACCCATCCGGACGACGCTCCATTATTGAAAACTTTTTATGAAACCATGCACCAATCACCCGGCATGCAAATGCAGCGGATACGGTTTTCTTTCGGCAACGAAGAAGGAAACTACCAATGGTATGAGCTGAGGTGCAGCAGTATGAAAGACACCCGGGGCAAAATGATGATGGCGGGAGTCATTCAAAACATCCAAGCACAGGTGGAGCGTGAAGAACAACTCATACTGGCAAAACAAATTGCCGAGAATGCTGAGTTGAAACAATCATTCCTCAACAATATGAGCCATGAAATCCGTACTCCTCTGAATGCTATTGTGGGATTCACCAATATATTGGTAGGTGAAGGTTCAGACAAAATAGACCCGGAAGAAAAAGCAATGATGCTTAATCTGGTCAATCACAACAATGACTTGCTTTTAAAATTAGTCAATGATGTATTGGAAATATCCCGCCTTGATTCCGGAGGACTGACCTTCGAAATGGAAGAATGTGACTTGAAAGATATTGTAAAGGAGATTTTTATGACCTACGAAGGGCTAATCCAACCGACACTGCAGTTTCACCTTGAAATGGACGAAAGTATTCCGTTACCTGTACATATCGACCGGTTCCGTTTTACTCAGGTTATCTCCAATCTGCTGAACAACGCCAACAAATTTACCAAAGAAGGAAGAATCACACTGGGATGCAAGTTTGACAAAGAACATAACAAGGTATGTATCTACGTACAAGACACCGGAAAAGGCATTGACGAACAAGAACTTATCATGATTTTCGACCGTTTCTATAAGACCAATGAATTTGAACAAGGTAGTGGTTTGGGACTTTCCATCTGTAAAGTGATTATTGAACGGCTGGGCGGGCGTATAGAGGTACAGTCGGAAGTGGGAAAAGGAAGTTGTTTTACAGTGATTTTATCCTTGGCAAAAACAAATAAAAGTGATGGAAAGGAATAACAAATAATGGAAAATACACTGAGGCCTTGGCAGAGGTGGCTATTGTTCTGTGCAGCTATGGCACTCGTTTTTGTATCGGGTGTTGCGATATCCACTTTGTTGGAACATCAAACGGAAACAACAAATACAGTTACCGGTAAGAAGAAAATAAAGATAACCGGCATAGAAGCCCGCAGTTCTGTTTTCTCCGAAAATTACCCGCGCGAGTATCAGACCTGGGCAGATACACTCACCGTAGGATACCAAGGCAACTGCACAGAAGGAACAGCCGTCGATGTTTTGGCACAACGCCCCGAACTGGTTATACTATGGGCTGGTTATGCTTTTTCCAAAGACTACCGCACCCCGCAAGGACACATGTTTGCACTAAACGATATCACCCATTCGCTCCGCACCGGCGCACCTATGAGTGACACCGAAGGACCTCAACCTGCATCCTGCTGGGTATGCAAAAGCCCGGACGCCCCCCCAATTGATGGAGAGCATCGGGGTGGATTCTTTCTACCATAACAAATGGGCAGCACTGGGTAGCGAAATAGTAAATCCCATCGGATGTGCAGACTGCCACGAACCGGAAAACATGAATCTGCACATCAGCCGTCCCGCCCTTATCGAAGCATTCAGCCGCCAGGGAAAAGATATAACAAAAGTATCTCCTCAGGAAATGCGTTCATTGGTATGCGCTCAATGTCATTCTGAATACTACTTCAAGGGGAACGACAAGTACGTAACTTTCCCCTGGGATAAAGGCTTTACGATGGAAGACATCGAGAAGTACTATGATGAAACGGATTTCACTGATTATATTCATACCCTGAGTCGTGCCCGCATTATAAAAGCACAGCACCCCGACTATGAAATTTTTCAAATGGGTATTCATGGCCAGCGCGGTGTATCCTGTGCCGACTGCCACATGCCCTATAATAATGAAGGAGGCATAAAGTATAGCGACCACCACATCCAGAATCCATTGACTGTGGCGCAACGCACTTGCCTCACCTGTCACCGTGGAAATCAAGAAACACTTTGCAATAATGTGTACGAACGCCAACAAAAAGCAAATGAACTGCGCATACTCTTGGAAAAAGAACTGGCAAAAGCACACATCGAGGCAAAGTTTGCATGGCAACAGGGAGCCACTGACGAGGAAATGAAAAAAGCTTTGCAGTTTATCCGCCAGGCACAATGGAGATGGGATTTCGGAGTATCTTCACATGGCGCTTCTTTCCATGCGCCGCAAGAAACGATGCGTATACTGGGACACGGACTGGATAAAGCATATCAGGCACGAATGGCCATTGCCAAAGTGCTGACAAGGCACGGATATACAGAAGAGGTAGCATTACCAGACCTCTCTACCAAAGAAAAGGCACAGCAATACATCGGCCTGAATATCCCGGCAGAGAAAGCCGCCAAAGAAAAGTTCTTGGAAAAGGTCGTTCCACAATGGCTGAAGAAAGCCAGGGAAAACGGCCGCATCACTCCACATTCACTTTAGTCAGCTTCCCTGTCACCGAATCAATGATGAATCCATAGACCTTGATATCAGAAGGTATCAACGGATGATTGACAATGGCATGCACAGTGCCGCGCACGGATTTCTCCGTATCTTCAAATCCGTCCAGCCATGTCGCAAAGTCCACACCGCAATAGTGAATCATATCGATTGTTTCCTGCTTGATACCGCGCGCCTTCATGTGCTCTATCATTTCAGTGCTGTTCATGTGGCAAGCACCACAATCGGAATGGGCTATGACCATGACTTCTTTTACACCCAACTCATATATAGCCACCATCAGACTGCGAATTACACTCCCGAAAGGATGCGAGATGACACCTCCTGCATTTTTTATCATTTTCACATCACCATTCTTGATGCCCAAAGCGGCCGGCAACAACTCGGTCAGTCGGGTATCCATGCATGAAAGAATAGCGATTTTCTTATCGGGATATTTATTGGTAATATATTTTTCATACCCCTTGTTTGCTACAAATTGTTTGTTGAATTCTAGAATTTCATCTAACATGGTTCTGCGTTTTTTATGTCTCTCGCAAACATACGAAAAAAACAAATGAAGCGGTACATTCCCGCTTAAGAATTTTAATGGACGCCCGACTTTTTACATGCGGACCATCCCCCCTGCCCTCTTGAACGGGGTTGTGTCAAAACGTGGATAATGCTGTCGTTTAGTTCGTAGGGGCGAGGTTCGCTCGCCCGAAAACAGTTTACTTTGTGCCTTCGGGCAGGCAAACCCTGCCCCTACAGCTGACGATTGGATAGACTGGTTTAGTTTTGACACACTCCCAATCCGAAAATCCTGTGGGTGATAAGCGTGAACTATGGGTTACAATACCGGTACCCAATCAAGCGGTCATCTGATATACTTCATTTATAATGCCTTAAAAGAATCTGTATTCTTACATTGTCATATTGGAATCTTCTCAAAATATGATGCCCACACACTTTTTGACTTGACCTGGTATATCGGTATACGTTGCGCGAACTCACAGCCCAACGTTCCCCGAGTTCTTCCAAAATATTACGGTCTGTATCAGCACACATCATCAGGCGAAGCTGACGCTCAAACCTATGTAGTTCCACACAATCGAATGAGCCGCTACTCTTTTTTCTTCTTGCCCAACCCTGCACGGATGCGGCTCAATGACTGCGGGGTAATCCACAAATAAGAAGCAATATGCTTCAACGGAACATATTGCAAAAGCTCAGGGTTTTCTTCCAGCAAAGTAAGATAACGCTCTTTGGCACGAGGACTTCCTCCGCTGATAATCCAATTCTCCAAACCGAGAAACTGTTGTTCGAAAAGCCGTCGTCCGAAGTTGGCCAATTCTGCTGATGAAGCATAAAAAGACTCCAGTTTTGCCTTAGAAATACCATAAAGTTCACTGTCACACATGGCCTCTATGGAGACCAATGAAAGAGTATTTTCTATGTAGCCCCAAGACGAAAAAATAGCCTCTCCTTCAGAAGCAAACCAAACGGAGACATCCACCCCGTCATTCAGGTAATGTCCCCGCCAGATTCCCTTGCTTATAATATAGAAGTTCGAATTCCGTTCACCCTCCTGCACCAGAAAATCTCCTTTGCGGAAGTGGAGCTTTTCCATTTTCGCCAATAACTGCAAACTCGCTGTTATCGGCAAACTGTACTTCTCGCAAAACTTCTGAACAAACGCATCCATACTTTCCACTTGATTTAGTACCGCAAAGGTAAGAAATCATCCGTGAACCAACCGACGTTTGCGCCAATAAATTGTGGTTATCACTAAGAAAGTAAGTACTTCAGCCAACGGAACAGCCAGCCAGATACCGGGTACTTTAAGCAGCAACGGCAATCCGAAAAGGCAGATAACCATGAATACGAATCCGCGCAACACCGTAACCGCCATTGCCGGGCGCGCACGCTCCACACTCTGAAAATAACCAATCGATACAATATTCACAGCAAAGAAGACAAACCCCGAAGCAAACAAAGGCAATCCTGCCACTGCAATATCGTATGCCGGATAAGAACGGTCGATGAACATGGCCACTATCTGATGATTGAATATCGCTGTAAGCGTGAAGAACACCAGCCCGCAAATCACAGCAGTCATCAATGCCAGACGAAAAGCCGAACGCACACGTGCTTCATCACCGGCTCCGAAATTATAGCTCAGGATGGGTTGCACCGACTGTCCAATGGCATTATACACCATAAATATAATAGGGAAAAAATAGCAGGCAATGCTGAAAGCCGCCACCCCGTCTTCTCCCAAATAAGAGATAAACACATAGTTACCGGCAAACATCATACAGGCTATTGCCCCCTCACACAAAAACGTTGATGCTCCCAAACGGCACATATATTTCACATTACGCCAAGTGAGCTGCATGCTCTTCTTGCTGAACTTCACACGGCAGAAACGGATTACATTTTTCTTACGGCTCAAATATATGATTATCATGGCAGCCCCAATCACATAACCCAAGCTGGTGGCAAGTGCCGCACCCCTCATTCCCCAACCGAAAATGAAGATGAACACATAATCGAGCACAATATTAATCACTGCCGGAATAGCATTGCACAACATGGCATAGTTAGGAGAACCATCCAATCGCACAAAAAACATCCCCGAACTGAGCAGTGCACTGAACACTAAAAACGGAAGGAACCAATACATATACTCTACCGCCAAAGGCAACAATCGTTCCGAACTTCCCAACAATCGTGCCACTTGAGGTGCAAACATACACACCGCCCCCCATAGCAATGCCAGGAACAAAGAAGAAACCACCACCGCCTGTGTCACATTAATCCGCGCCGACTTCTGTTTACCCTGCGACAAATGAATGGAGGCAACCACGGACGCCCCCACTCCAAACATCAGCCCGATGCCCGTACTTATCAAAAACAGTGGAGCCGTAATATTTACCGCAGCCAATGCATCACTACCAATTCCCTTACCTACAAATATTCCGTCTGTTATGACAAACACAGCCGAAAAGACCATCCCCAGCACAGTAGGTATCAGTAACTTCCGAAACAATTTCGGAATTTCCATACTACCAAAATCAATACTATCTTTCATACCTATATCAATTTATTTTTCCGGTTGCAAAGATAAGGCCTTATTTTAGGGTAAAAATTACCATTTGGTAATTTCAGTCACTTTTTCATTAGCCAGACTAAGCGTTTTCGTCCTTTCGATTATGCCTGTCTGTCAGTCGGATTACTACAGTCTTCGGCAGTGGACTGTACAGTCTGCTACAGTGGACCGTACAGTCTGCTACGGTGGACTGTACAGTCTGTTGCCGGAGACTGTAATATTCTTCCGTTTAAAAAGCCTTAGCCGACCCTAAGAAACGGCTTACTCTTCCCTTTGTAGGTGATATGATATAAGGAGATAAAACAAGGATTTAAATTCCCAAGAAAACAATGTGTCCCACTTTTTACAACGAAAAGTTTGTGAGTTAAAAAGAAATCACTACCTTTGCACCCGCAAAACAAAAGAATTGCCTCTTTAGCTCAGTTGGCCAGAGCACGTGATTTGTAATCTCGGGGTCGTTG
>NZ_CAOOSE010000011.1:0-25624 GCF_948499155.1 uncultured Phocaeicola sp.
GGAGAATATGAAGACACATTACTATATTGCGGGCGCGCATGTACGCGCATGAAGGGGGAGGGGAAAATAAGGTTCAGACGACAATTGCGTAGCTTTTGCCGGACATCGCCGGTATCTGGAGTTCAAAGAACTTTTGGTCTCTATAACCCGTAGCCTGCCTTTCCATCGTCTTGATTTCATTGTTTATCATTTCCGGGGACGGCGTTGTTATATGGCAGCTCGAACCGGGCCAATATTCGAACCGAATCCACGGCAGGTACAGGGTGCAATCCCGGTTCCCGGACTTTCCCATCAATGGCTTGTCATACGATGGCTGAACCCACTAAAGCCGGCTGTGTTTTTTCACCTTACAAACGGAAAACCGGTCTCTTCCTTCCTCCTTTCATTAGTCGTTGAAACGCCCTGCCGGTGGGGGTTCCGGTAGTGAAGGGGCATCCCCTCACCGCCCCTTCAGCCTCCTTTCATTCGTAAAAAAAGGAATACAATGCCTTTGAACTTTTTCGATAACGATTTCATTTACGCTAAGTGCGTCAAAACGTGGATAATGCTGTCGTTTCGTTCGTAGGGGCGAGGTTCGCTCGCCCGAAAACAGTTTGCTTTGTGTCTTCGGGCAGGCAAACCCTGCCCCTACAGCTGACGATGGGATAGCCCGGTTCAGTTTAGACACACTCCCGATAGCTTAAAGTGAACTGTTCCGGGGCAGACACACGGGTCTGCCCCTACGGAAAACGGTAGGCTCAAAAGATGTGTAACACTATGGGAATTACTGAAGGCAGATTGTGAAGGGACGTGAAAAGCACGGCCGAAAGGAGGATGAGGGGATGTGTTGTCATTCTTAACCGTCTGATAGACAGTGTAATTTGATTAAAATGTAAGGATGAAGGGAGAAGAAGGAAGACCGGCTTAATGAGGGGATAATCCCACCCGCCACTGCATAAAAAACATACCCAGCTTTCTTAAAAGGTGCTGAGGTTTTTTGAAAACATAAAGAGCTCTTTAAAAAACACACCGGGCGCTTTAAAAAACACACCGAGCTTTTTTGAAAACACACCGAGCTCTTTAAAAACACACCGAGCTTTTTCGAAAACACACCGAGCTCTTTCGAAAACACACCGAGCTCTTTAAAAACACACCGAGCTTTTTCGAAAACACACCGAGCTCTTTCGAAAACACACCGAGCTTTAAAAAAAACACACCGAACTTTTTCGAAAACATCAAGGTCTTTTTGCAGCACTCTGTGTGGAATGCCTGTTCTTTTTTAATGTGCATGTACGCATCGGTCTACACATACGATGGCATAAGCCTGCACGGACGTACGCATGAGCCTACACGGACGTACGCATAAGACTACACATTCAACCCTGTTTTACAGAATGAATAAATCAAAAACAGACACTACACGATAACTTATTATAAGATTTATATTACCTTTGCAACCATAAAACGAATCATCCAACTATTTCAAATTATGACCATACATCATCTTGCCATTTGGACTTTCAGACTAGAAGAACTGAAAACATTCTATACCACTTATTTTAAGGGGAAAAGCAATGAAAAGTATATTAACCCTCAAAAAGGATTCGAGTCCTATTTTATTTCTTTTGACGGAGGCGCTACTTTGGAGCTGATGAGCCGCATGGATATCCAGCATACTCCCATAGAGGAAAACAGACTGGGACTGACTCATTTCGCCTTTTCCTTCAATAGCAAAGAAGAAGTACTTCAAACCACGGAATTACTTCGTGCCGAAGGATATACTGTCGCAGGCGAACCGCGGACATCGGGCGACGGATATTTTGAAAGTGTGATACTGGACCCAGACGGAAACCGGATAGAATGTGTTTACAAATAGTAAGAAGATTATTCAAAAAGATTTCAGAAGGGAAAATGCATTAAAATAGAATCAACAGACCCAATAAACAGCATTCAGACACAGACTACACAGAAAAAAGCTCAATGCATCCGTGTAAATCTGTGCCTGGAAATCATGACTAATTAAAATAATACAAAAAGATTGCAATACCTTCCAATGCCTTTTTAGGCTGGTCTTTAATCTCGATGGTAAATTTAATTTCAGCTTTTGCCACACCACGCAGATTCTGCAAAGAATGGAGACTGGCTCTCATGCGTATACTTTGTCCCGACAAGACAGCCTGACCGAACTTCATCTTATCCATTCCATAGTTAATCATCATCTTCAAGTTATTCACTTCTATAATCTGATTCCACATGTGCGGAAGCAAAGAAAGCGTAAGATAACCGTGCACAATCGTGCTCTGATAAGGACTTTCCACCTTTGCACGTTCTGTATCCACGTGAATCCACTGATGATCCAATGTTGCATCGGCAAAAAGATTAATACGTTCCTGAGAAACTTCCACATAGTCGGAAACACCTATTTCCTGCCCTACTAATTTCTCAAAATCTTCATACGAGTTGATTATTACTTTATCCATTATTCTTTATTTATAAGATTAGTCCTTTAACTAAGGACAAAAATAGTAAAAATAGTGCTACCTTTGTTTTTATTCTTCATTAAAAATAAGATAAAGTGGATAGAATTCAATTTTACGAGGTAATATACAGTATCGTCAAGGAGATTCCTGTCGGTTACGTCACGACTTACGGGCAAATCGCTTATTTGGCAGGACAGCCTCAATATGCACGCATGGTAGGCCGGGCCCTGTTCCATGCTCCCGAAGAACGGCATCTCCCCTGCCACCGCGTCGTCAACAGTCAAGGGAGACTGGTCCCAGGATGGCAGGAACAAAAAGAGCTGTTAGAGAAAGAGGGAGTAACTGTCAAAGCCAACGGTTATGTAAATATGAAACTTTATCAATGGCAACCGGAAGAGTATGAATAGCCCTTATTCACAACGGCAATAAGTATTGGCCCCACACCGGCATCTTGGCAAGAGTTGCTCACTCAGTTCATCCCGATAGAACTCATACAGTTGTCTGTGCATTAAATCATATACTTCGGCTACCAGCAGTTCCACCTGGCCCTCGTCATTGCAATAGGTTTGAAAAGAATCATTAAACGAAAAATGCTTCCAGTTTCTCACCACATTATCGAAATCTTTTCTGCTTTCTTCCGCTTCCCGACAAAGCGTTACCACATAATCCCAAGGCTGGTGGCAATACAGTTCCACATCCACAGGTTTTTTATGGGACAAATGATACCCATTTTGTTCCATCACACTGAAAACGGCATCAGGAATACCGTTTCCCGGCAACACTCCTGCCGTAAAAACTTTCATACCTCTTCCGAAAGAAGTCAATATTTCCATAGCCATCCTGCTACGGCAAGCATCATTATTACTGACTATCAATATATTCATCATCATACTCTCTACTTTACTCTTTCTATTACATATATTATAACAATTCCTGTGCCATAAATGTTCGTACCGCATGTGCCAGTACCCGATATCCCGCTCCGGTCAGATGCACATCATCTACCGTCATATCAGGGTTTAGCCGTCCATCCGACAACAGTTGTCCGAATACATCCAGATACACGATATCCGTTCTTTCTATTTTACACTTTATCTTATAGTTCAAAGTGGAGATGAACCGGTTCACAGCCGTACTGTCATCGTAGTCGTTCCGTGGAAAGATGCAGAACAGCAAGGTCTTTCTGGAGGCGATATTCCTCACAGCCTTCACATAACGCTCCACATAGGCATCCATATTCTCATTATTAAGCCGGTAAAGGTCATTTGTGCCGAACTGTATCACTGCATAACAGTCCGACACATCTTTATCAAAAGACTCCACATACTCAAGCCCTTCCCCCGGCCGACCGTAGTTCAAGCATTCCCATTTAGGGAAATACATCTCGAGTGGCCAATAAGCCATGTGGCTATTCCCGATAAACGCAATCTTCGTCTCCATACCCCACTATCTTTTTACCAGTCTGCGCGGAGCACCACTCCAAGAGCATCCCAGACAAAACACCTCATCCATGTCAAACCCCTCTGTCGATACATCTTCATACTTGGGAATCACCTCCCCTTTATCAGATACATAAACCAGCAATCTCTCGCCTGCGGCATTCTTTACATACATGCCGGATATCTTGCACTGCGGACACAATAATTTTCTCATTCCATTCATCTTCATTTAATTTTTATGGATTATTCCATTACCCATTCAAGCTGGTAATACAAAAATAAACAAAGAAGGGATGCATATTGATTATTCCATTTTAATTTTTGTTATCTCGGGACAAATACTCATCTTTGCACCCAAAACAGAAAATAACGACATACAGATATGCTGCATCATTTCACCCGCTCCATTGCCCGCATTGCATTGCCGGCAAAGTTTACATATCCTTTCCACTATACCCCTCACCCTCTCTGTGTGATGGCTGCTGATGAAGTGCAGACCTACTTGCAGCATCAGACGCAATGGCAGGACGAATTGCAACAAGGCAAAATGTTCGGCGTACTGGTCGTACAAACCCAAGAGGGAGAAATCGGTTATCTGGCTGCTTTCTCGGGCATTCTGGCCGGAAAGAATATCCACCCTTATTTTGTCCCTCCCATTTACGATTTACTCCAACCGGACGGATTCTTTAAGAGAGAGGAAGAGCACATCTCCACCATCAACCGCCGCATACGTGAGTTGGAAGAGGATACCTCGTATCGGGAATGCCGGCAAGCATTGGAAGAAGAAACGGCACGATGCAACCGGGCTCTTTCACAGGCCAAAGCCGAACTGAAGGCTGCCAAGGAACTGCGCGACCACCGCCGTCAGACAGAGCGGCTGAGCGAGTCCGAACAGGCCACCATGATTCGCGAAAGCCAGTTTCAAAAGGCCGAACTAAAACGTCTGGAACGTACCCTGAAAGAGCACCTGTCCTCTTTACAAAAGGAGAAGGACACTTATACCTCCCGGATAGAAGCATTAAAAAATGAACGTAAAAGCCGTTCCGCCGCTTTGCAACAGCAGCTGTTTGAGCAATTCCGCCTGTTGAATGCCCGGGGAGAAGTGAAAGACTTGTGTAGCATCTTTGCCCACACCGTCCATAAGATTCCTCCTGCCGGTGCCGGCGAATGTGCCGCCCCCAAACTATTGCAATACGCCTACTCCCACCATTACCATCCTGTGGCAATGGCGGAGTTCTGGTGGGGTGCTTCCCCCAAAGCAGAGATACGGCATCACGGCCACTATTATCCGGCTTGCAAAGGGAAATGCGAACCCATCTTGGGACACATGCTCCAAGGGCTGGAAGTAGAAGCAAATCCATTGTTGGAAAACAATCACCGGACAACAGCGCTTGATATAGTCTATGAAGACAATAGTCTTTTAGTAGTCAACAAGCCGGCGGGTATGTTATCCGTACCCGGAAAAGGAGAGCTTGATTCCGTCTACAGCCGCATACACAGTCTCTACCCGGATGCCACCGGCCCGCTGGTAGTCCATCGTCTGGACATGGCCACCTCCGGCCTTCTGCTTATTGCCAAAACGAAAGAGGTGCATCAAAACCTGCAAGCCCAGTTCAGCAACCGCAGCATCAAGAAACGCTATGCCGCTCTTCTGGAAGGTATAGTGCCCGATGAGGAAGGAACGATTGACCTCCCTTTGTGTTTAAATCCTTTAGACCGTCCCCGCCAGATGGTGGACAAAGAACATGGGAAACCTGCTGTCACACGTTACCGGGTGATTGCCCGAACGGAATCACAAACGCTTGTCGCCTTTTATCCTCTCACCGGACGCACTCATCAACTGCGGGTTCATTCGGCCCATCCCCTCGGACTCCGATGCCCCATCAGGGGAGACGAACTCTATGGTAGCAAGGCCGACAGGCTCTACCTGCATGCTGAGTCACTGGAGTTTATCCACCCTGTCAGCAAGGAAAAAGTAACTATCGAGGTAAAAGCCGACTTTACGCAGCAGTGGCCACCCCAGCCGAAGGTGGGACTATCCGTCTGATTCTTCTATATACATAGATAAAGGCCGGAATCAGAAACAAGTCGGCAAAAATCCATGCGGTGGGGTCGCCGAAGCAAACGGCAAGATATCCCCATGCCGGCACAGCAAACAGACTGACCAGCGTGCGGGCAATCATTTCCGATACTCCCGAAAGCATTGCCAGATTGGTGTATCCGGCTCCCTGAATGGTATAGCGCAGAATGCAAAGCAGTCCCAATACCGGAAAGAAGGTCACCGATATATGCAGGAACAGTTCGGTATCTTTCAGAATCTCCAGCTCGGATGCCTCTACAAACAGCAAGGCGAAGGTCTTTGCTCCCAACAAGAGTACCACGAACATAAAAGCGCAGTAAATCAGCATCATCCATCCGCTTGCCTTGATACCCGCCCAGATTCGTTCGGGTTTGCCCGCCCCATAGTTCTGCCCGCTATACGTTGCCATTGCGATGCCCAGACTTTCCAATGGGCACATACAGAACATCTTGATGCGCATGGCCGCCGTGAATGCTGCCACACAAGCCGTACCCAATGCATTGTTGGCGCTTTGAAGCATGATGCTGCCAATAGCGGTAATGGAAAACTGCAACCCCATCGGCACACCAATATATAATAAGGTACGGGCCAATGACGATTGGAACTTACGCTCGGCAGCAGTGGCTTTCAGTATTTCAAACTTACGCATCATATAAAAATAGCACAACCCCGCCGACACCCCTTGCGAGATAACCGTGGCAATGGCAGCTCCCATCACTCCCCAACCCAATACGAGGATGCAGAACAAATCCAGCAACACATTCAGCACCGTAGAAAACAGCAGGAACCAGAATGGCGTTTTACTGTCGCCCAATGCCCTGATAATACTGGACAATAAGTTATAAAAGAATGTGCAGGGCACTCCTATAAAGGTCACAAGCAGATAATAATACGCATTTTGGAAAATCGTTTCGGGGGTACGCATCGCTTTCAGAATATCAGCACAAAAGAGACTGGTTACAATCGCTATCACAACCGACATCACCACAGCCAGTTGCAGACTGACCGACACCAGCCGCCGCATCGTGCTGTAGTCTCGCGCACCAAACTTCTGTGCCACCGGGATGCCGAATCCCCCGCAACATCCGTTACAAAAGCCAAGAATCAGAAAAACAACCGAAGTACTGGCTCCCACGGCAGCCAAATCATTGATACCCAAGAACTGTCCGACAATCGCCGCATCGACCAGCGAATAAGTCTGCTGAAGCAAATTTCCCAATAATAACGGCAGCGCAAAATTAAAAATCAAAGGGAACGGCCGTCCTGATGTCATCTCTTTAGAAGTTGCCATAAAAGTATAAGTATTGTAAATCGTGCGTAAAGATAGATGATATTCCACAATTATATGTATTTTTGCAGCCGCATTTAAACAGATAATCTCAATTACATGACACATATCAAGAGCCGCATCACCCGCGAAAAGAAAATAGTTGAACTGATGATTCGCCTCTATTGTAAAAGTAAGGAAGGACACAAAGAGCTGTGTCCCGAATGTCAGGCTTTACTGGAATATGCCCACACGCGTCTGGACCGTTGTCCTTTCGGAGAGAAAAAATCCACCTGCCGCCTGTGCACCGTCCACTGTTACAAGCCCGGGATGCGAAAACGGATGCAGGAAGTCATGCGCTATGCAGGGCCCAGAATGATGCTTCATCATCCCATAGCAGCCATCCGCCACTTGGTGGAAGAATTATATACAGCAAGAAAAAATTAAGTATTCCGCAAAAACAAAATCAGGTTTTCTTTAGTTGAAAAATAGGGGCGTTGTGGATTTTTTCTACACTTGTAGGATGGATTCCACACCTTCCCACTCAATATCATTGTCTATAAATCATTGATTATGAACAAGAAAAGCACCGGGCAGTCACATGGCACGCTGCTTGTAGTTCTGTTTGTGGCATCTTAACATTAACAAATTAAGGTATGAAACATTTTTTTACACACAAAGAAATCACGCTGAAAAAGAAGAGAACAGCGATTGCAGTCATAGGTATTGGACTAGTATTAGGTATTTATTTTATAGTATCGCGTCGGCCGGCGCACCAACAGGAAATTCCGGTAGTAACCATAGAACCGGTCACACGTGAAGATGTTGAAATCTATGGCGAATATGTAGGCCGCATACGTGCCCAGCAGTTTGTCGAGGTGCGTGCCCGCGTAGAAGGTTACCTCGAACAGATGCTTTTTGCCGAAGGAACCTATGTCACCAAGAATCAGGTACTTTTTGTTATCAATCAGGAACAATACCGTGCCAAGGCCGACAAAGCCCGTGCCCAGTTAAAGAAAGATGAAGCACAGGCACTGAAAGCCAAGCGCGACTTGGAACGTATCCGCCCACTGTATGAGCAGAATGCTGCCAGCCAGTTGGATTTGGACAACGCCATCGCTGCTTTCGAAACGGCCGAAGCCTCTGTAGCCATGAGTCAGGCCGACCTCGACCAAGCCGAACAGGAGTTGGGATACACCATTGTCCGTTCTCCGTTGGCAGGCCACATCAGTGAGCGCCATGTCGACCTCGGAACACTGGTCGGTCCGGGTGCCAAATCGCTTTTGGCCACTGTCGTAAAGAGTGACACCGTACTTGTGGATTTCAGCATGACCGCCCTCGACTATCTGAAGAGTAAGGAGCGCAACGTAGAGCTCGGCCGTAAAGACTCCACCCGCTCATGGCAACCTAATATCACCGTTACGCTGGCCGACAACACCGTCTATCCTTTCAAGGGACTGGTAGACTTTGCCGAGCCGCAGGTAGACCCCCGAACCGGTACATTCTCTGTTCGTGCCGAGATGCCCAACCCCGAACGTGTACTGCTTCCGGGACAGTTCACCAAAGTAAAACTCCTGCTTGACGTAAAAGAGCATGCCGATGTCGTTCCTCTGAAGTCTGTCATCATCGAAAAAGGCGGAGCCTATATCTACGTCATGCGCAAAGACTCCACCGTAGAGAGACGTTTCATCGAGCTAGGTCCCGAGTTCCAGAATAATGTAGTGGTGGAAAGAGGTCTTGCCGCCGGAGAACTGATTGTCACCGAAGGATACCACAAGTTGAATCCGGGCATGAAGGTCAGAGTCAGTGATGCCGTAGAAAGCAAAAAGCCGGAGGAAACCCTGTAAAGGGGAAGTTACACATTCCAAATAAAAAACATCATGAAAGTAAGTTTCTTCATAGACAGGCCTGTATTTTCGGCTGTCATCTCTATATTGATTGTCATCGTGGGTATCATCGGACTCAGTATGCTTCCCATCGACCAATATCCGCAAATCACCCCGCCGGTGGTGAAAATCAGCGCCTCTTATCCGGGTGCCAGTGCCCTGACCGTATCGCAGGCGGTTGCTACTCCCATCGAACAGGAGTTGAACGGTACTCCGGGCATGCTTTATATGGAGTCCAACAGTTCCAACTCAGGAGGGTTCTCCGCCACCGTTACCTTTGATATCTCGGCCGATCCCGACTTGGCGGCAGTAGAAATACAAAACCGACTGAAACTGGCGGAATCCCGCCTGCCTGCCGAGGTGGTGCAAAACGGTATCTCTGTAGAAAAACAGGCAGCCAGTCAGCTGATGACCATCTGTCTCACCTCCACCGACCCGAAGTTCGATGAAATCTACCTAAGCAACTTTGCCACGCTGAACGTGCTTGACCTGATTCGCCGTATCCCCGGCGTAGGCCGTGTATCCAATATCGGCAGCCGTTATTACGCCATGCAGATATGGGTACAACCCGACAAGCTTGCCAACTTCGGACTGACGGTGGCCGACCTTCAAAACGCATTGAAAGACCAGAACCGCGAATCGGCAGCCGGCGTATTGGGACAACAGCCTGTGCAGGGATTGGATGTCACCATCCCCATCACCACTCAGGGACGTCTGTCCACTGTCAGCCAGTTTGAAGAAATCGTGGTACGCGCCAACGCCGATGGTTCCATCATCCGCTTACGCGATGTGGCACGTATCTCACTGGAGGCACAGTCCTACAACACCGAGAGTGCCATCAACGGCGAGAACGCTGCTGTACTTGCCATCTATATGCTGCCGGGGGCCAATGCCATGGAGGTAGCCCAAAAGGTAAAAGAGGCCATGGAAGAAATCAGCAACAACTTCCCCGAAGGAATGAGCTATGAAATTCCTTTCGATATGACCACCTATATTTCAGAGTCTATCCACGAGGTATACAAGACCTTGTTCGAGGCCCTGATACTGGTTATCGCCGTCGTATTCCTGTCTCTGCAGAACTGGCGTGCAACGGTCATCCCGCTGGTTGCCGTGCCTATCTCATTAATCGGTACTTTCGGTTTCATGCTGATATTCGGCTTCTCACTCAATATCCTTACTTTGCTGGGACTTGTACTCGCCATCGGTATTGTGGTAGACGACGCCATTGTAGTGGTGGAAAATGTGGAACGCATCATGGAAGAAGAGCATCTCTCTCCCTATGAAGCCACCAAGAAGGCCATGGAAGGATTGACAGGTGCCATCATCGCCACTTCGCTGGTATTGGCTGCGGTATTCGTCCCCGTCAGCTTCCTCGGAGGAATCACCGGGCAGCTCTATCGCCAGTTCACCGTGACCATTGTCGTGTCTGTACTGCTGTCTACGGTAGTCGCCCTCACACTGAGCCCCGTGATGTGTTCGCTCATCATGAAGCCCAAAGACCCGAATAAGAAACTGAACATTGTGTTCCGCCGCATCAACGAATGGCTAAGTGTAGGCAACCGGAAATATGTGAAAGTCATTTCGCGTTTGGTGCAGCATCCACGCCGTGTGCTCAGCGGATTCGGTATGGTACTGATTGCCATCCTGCTCATCCACCGTTTTATCCCCACCAGCTTCCTCCCCATCGAGGATCAGGGATATTTCAAGATTGAGTTGGAATTACCCGAAGGCGCAACACTGGAGCGCACCCGCATCGTGACGGAACGTGCCGTGGACTATCTGATGCAACAGCCCGCAGTAGAGTATGTACAGAGCGTAGCCGGCAGCAGTCCCCGGGTGGGAAGCAGCCAGGCACGCAGTGAGCTTACCGTCATCCTCAAGCCGTGGGAAGAACGCGGAGAACAGACCATCGACGAAGTCATGGCACAGGTCAAGAAAGACCTGAACGAATATCCCGAGTGCAAAGTCTATCTCTCCACACCTCCCGTCATCCCCGGTCTGGGTAGTTCGGGCGGTTTCGAGATGCAGCTCGAAGCACGCGGAGAAGCCACTTTCGACAACTTGGTGCAGGCCACGGATACATTGATGTACTACGCCTCGAAACGCAAAGAGCTGTCGGGACTTTCGTCCGCTCTTCAGGCAGACATTCCCCAACTCTACTTCGATGTCGACCGTGACAAAGTGAAGTTTGCCGGCGTACCTCTGGCGGATGTATTCTCCACCATGAAAGCCTACACGGGTTCTGTATATGTCAATGACTTTAATATGTTCAACCGCATCTACCGTGTGTATATTCAGGCGGAGGCCCCCTATCGCGAGCACAAGGAGAACATCAACCTGTTCTTTGTGAGAGGTGCCGACAATGCCATGATTCCGCTGACGTCACTGGGAACCACATCCTACACCACCGGCCCGGGAAGCATCAAGCGCTTCAATATGTTCAACAGCTCCGTGATTCGCGGTGAAGCCGCCGACGGTTACAGTTCCGGTCAGGCGATGGAAATTATGGAACAGATTGCCCGCGAGCACCTGCCCGACAATATCGGTGTGGAATGGAGCGGACTTTCCTATCAGGAAAAACAGGCAGGAGGCCAGACAGGAATCGTCTTGGGACTGGTATTCATGTTTGTATTCCTCTTCCTTGCCGCCCTTTACGAAAGTTGGATGGTCCCGGTTGCTGTCCTGCTCTCTCTGCCGGTGGCAGCGCTGGGTGCCTATCTGGGTGTGTTGGGATGCGGATTGGAAAATGATGTATATTTCCAGATTGGGCTTGTCATGCTGGTGGGTCTGGCAGCCAAGAATGCCATTCTGATTGTGGAGTTCGCCAAAGAGCAGGTAGATCACGGTGCAGATGTGGTTCAAGCCGCCCTTCATGCCTCCCAGCTCCGTTTCCGTCCCATCCTGATGACCTCACTGGCATTCATCCTCGGCATGCTGCCCATGGTCATCGCCAGCGGTCCGGGCTCTGCCAGCCGCCAGGCCATCGGTACAGGCGTCTTCTTCGGAATGATTTGCGCCGTGACAGTGGGCATCCTGCTGGTGCCGTTCTTCTTTGTCCTGATTTATAAGATGAAAGCAAAAATGAAACGCTAATAATTGAAGAGTTATGAAATTGAAATATACATTATTATATATAGCTGCTGCAACGCTCACATTCAGTTCCTGCCAGATAGGGAAACACTATACGCGTCCCGAACTGCATTTGCCGGAGCAACTAGACTCTACCCAACAGGATACGCTCACCATTGCCGAAATGCAGTGGTGGGAAATCTATACCGACACCACGCTTCAAAAGTTGATTGACAAGACACTGGAGCACAACAAAGATATCAAGATAGCCGCAGCCCGCGTCAAGGAACTGGCTGCCATGAAACGAATTGACTTTGCCAATCTCTTTCCGCAACTGAACGGGAGCGTGTACACTCAGAAAGAGGCTTCCAACTACGGAGGCGACAAATACAGCAACGACCCCGAGACAGGAGCCAAAGCCACTGTCAGCTGGGAAGTGGACTTATGGGGCAACCTCCGTTGGGCAAAAGACAAGAGCATGGCCGACTTTTTGGGAAGCATAGAGGCACAACGTGCACTGAAGATGAGCCTGATAGCAGAAGTTGCTCAATCTTATTTCGAACTGGTGGCGCTCGATAATGAGCTGGCTATCGTCAAGCAGACCCTGAATGCGCGTCAGGAAGGTGTCCGCCTCGCCAAACTCCGTTTCGAGGGTGGTCTCACTTCCGAGACTTCCTATCAGCAGGCACAAGTGGAATATGCCCGCACCGCCACATTGGTCCCCGACCTGGAACGCAAAATCTCCATCAAGGAAAACGACATCGCTTTTCTGGCGGGAGAATATCCCGGACGTATTCAGCGTTCCATCATGCCCGACGAAGTGAAATTGCCCGAAAGTCTCCCCATCGGCCTGCCGTCCACTTTATTGAAACGTCGTCCCGATGTGCGTCAGGCCGAACAGAAGTTGATTGCTGCCAATGCCGCTGTAGGCATCGCCTATACCAACATGTTTCCGAAATTATCGCTCACGGCACAATACGGACTAGAGAGCGAGGAAATGTCTGACCTGCTGAAGTCGCCCATCCACTATCTGAGTGCCAACCTGCTCGGTCCCATCTTTGCCATGGGTAAGAACCGCGCCATCGTAAAGGCTAAAAAGGCCGCCTACGAACAAGAGTGCTACAGTTACGAGAAATCTGTGCTGACCGCTTTCAAGGATGCCCGCAATGCGATTGTCGATTTCAACAAGATAAAGGAAATCTATGAATCACGGTTGCAGTTGGAACGTTCTTCCAAAACCAACATGGAACTGGCGCAATTGCAGTATATCAACGGAGTGATTGGTTATTTGGATGTGCTTGATGCACAGCGTAGCTATTTTGATGCGCAAATAGGATTGAGCAATGCCGTCAGAGACAAACAAATCACCATGGTGAGACTCTATAAAGCCTTGGGAGGAGGATGGCAATAAAGTCACTGTATCCGGGCGGTTATTTACCGCCCAGACAGTTGACCACGTCTTTTTCCCGCTCTTTGGGAATCACTGTCAGATTCACCAGCTTTCCCCCTTTCCATTCCGCCTCCACGGTTGTCTTGCCCGGAGCATGCAGTTTGAAGTGCACATCCCACTCGCGAGGCCATGCCGGGAAAAGCAGAAGTTTTCCATTCACCTCCTGCAACAGCATCTCCTGCATCCCCATCATACCGCTGTTCCCTTCATTCAAATCGGGCGTCCATGCATCATTAGTCTGCCGGAAAGCAGGGAAACGATAAGGGCCGTCGGAGAGTCTTTCCAAAGTCAACCCGGATGCCTGGTCCGTCAGTCCCAGACAGGCTGCCCACACATTGTCCAGCTTCTCTCTGCCCTGCGCACGGCTCTGCTGCACCTCCCTGCCATGCAGATAAGTATTGCGTGCCGTCTCCAGTCCTTCCCTGCCCACTCCATATATTCTCCACGGAAAGACAGGCAACAACTGAGGTATGCCGGTATCGCCTGTCCGCTCCCACACTTCAGCCGGAAAAATCATCTCTTTTCCATCCTCTGTGCGCATGGGAATGGCAGGAATACGCGCCAGCATATCGGGCTTGCGTCCATAGGCTTCCAGCACCGAACGGAGTGCGGCAATGGTCGAAGACGGATTGTAGGCCATCTTATAGGTAGCCCCTGCCGAAGCCGGATACAACACCAACTTGCCTTTTCCGTCCAAATCGCTGTAGCCACGGCGAGCTGCCATGCCGCGATAATAGGTGTCGAAGAAATTCAGCGAGCCCTCTATCAGCGGAATGTACCGGCTGATGTCCACACTGTCATAGCGCACGGCATCCAGCATCATGCGGCATGTCTGCAACACGCCGTCCCATTCATACTCTAAAGAAGGATGATACTCCCGCCCCTTATCAAAACCTTCGGGACGGTTCAGTCCATACGCCACCGGATTCACCAGGCCGAAATTTTCCATCTCTTCGCTAAAACAGGCTCCGGAGTATCCCCAATACACCTGCGAACGGAGTTGCGCCACCGGCAACAGGCGATGGTAGCACTCAAACAAGGTTTTCATCAGGTCGGTATCTCCGTTTTTCAGCATCGGCCAATAGGCCATCGCCATCTCGTGTGCCGTCAGCGTACCCGCCCCTCCCTTTCGGTAGTCGGGGGTGAGTTGCGAGTCGCGTCCGGTAGTCGAAGGGTCGAACGTAAACAGTCCTCCGTTGGGCTTTGCCGGCCATTGTCCGAACGCATTGCAGGCTGCCATATAGCGATACAGGTCATAGTTGCGTGCAGCATGGGCCGCTTCTCCTTCCGCCCGCACGAAACTGCGTTGCCAAAACTCATTCCACCAACGGCGGCTCGCCTCTTTGTCCTTTGCCGCATGCAGTTCCTTTTCCGTCTTCTCCAGTCCGGCTTCCCAGTCAGCCACGGCAGCAGTCTGTGCCGCATGCAGGGTGATTCTGAAAGACTGTCTGTTAGCGGGTTTCCTGCTTTTATAAATCCATGCCTCATACTCCGTCCCGCAGTAATGCCCCCGGCGTGTGCCGCTGAATATCAAGTCGCCCGAAATGCGGCCTCCGAATATCAAATCTCTCAGCGGGTTGTATAAATGAGAAGCCTCGCTTTCCAGGCCTTGCTGCTTTATGGCGGCATCGACAACAGTATGCGAGGCATTTCGATGGAAAAAAGTCAGATTCTCTTCCCCCACCAGGATGGAGTCGTGTGCGGTGACCGCCGTTCCGGGCCATTCTCCCGCATAGGAGCACTGCCGCCCCTCCTCCCGGTTCATCACCCGGTCCGTCGTCCTCCAGCTTTCATAATTGACACGCATGGATGTCACTTCTTTGGTTTCCACCTCCACGTGCACCACAGGGTGGAACACATCCACCCAGATATGCATCTGTCCTACCGGAGTGGTAACGGAAACATATCCGTCTTTCAGGTGAAGTATCTGGCGGAAATCACTCCGGCCGGTAAACGGATTGGGGGTAAGCCGAATACGGAAACGCCCCTGTTTCAACAGCGTGTTGTTTTCGTCGAATGAACCGCTGCGGCACAGATAGAAGAGGACATCATCGTCCTCTACCCACACATTCATGCCGATATCTCCACCGCCGCAAGGCATGGAGCCGGATGAATTCCGGCTTTGGCTGTTCCATACCATATCGGCAGGTTGTCCCCACAAGGCCGTACTTCTGAGGAGCCAGACAAACAATAACGTAAAAAAAACCTTCATATCTTATTTTTATTATCTCCTAGTATACCGCAGAAGCGATAATCTGGATAAAGAGTATCAGCACCACCATAGCTATCGGATAGACTGTAGCGTATGCCACACTCGGAATATTGCTGTCCACCATCGAGTCGGCAGCGGCAAGTCCCGGGGTACTGGTCATACCGCCCGTAATGGTACCCAACAAGTCCAGCAGACTAATCTTGAATACCAACCGCCCCACCAGAACGGCTATCAGCATAGGCACAAGGGTAATGGCGGCTCCCACTCCGAACAGCAGCATACCGCTTTCCTCAAATGTGGCCACGAGATTCTTTCCTGCCGATGTTCCCACTTCCGCCAGGAACAGCAGCAAACCCAACTGGCGCAACAGCTGGTTAGCAGGCCCCGACATAGACCACAGGATAGGCCCTGTCTTGCCCACAGCGCTCAGCACCAATGCCACCATCAGCACGCCTCCCGTCAGTCCCGGAGAGAAAGAAAGTCCGCCGGGGAAAGAAAGATTCAGCTTACCGAACAACACGCCCAGCACGATACCCATAGCAATGGGGAAAAAGTCCGTATCAGACAACTGTTTGGCATTATTGCCCAACAAACGTGCCACGCCTCTCAATCCTTCCTTCTCGCCCACCACCATCAGTTTGTCACCAAACTTCAGTTCCAGTTCGGGCGACGGAGAAAGGTCGATACCGCTTCGGCGAATACGAGTCACCGTACAACCGAAGTTGCGTTGCAGGTTCAAGTCTCCCAACTGCTTGTTTATCATATCTTTCTTAGTCAGCAACAATGACTCTATCTCTTGTGTATGGTCTAGTGGCAATTCCCCTTCCTGGCGTTCGCCCACCAGCACCGCAAACTGCTGCAACGCCTCCTCGCTACCCACCGCCTGCACATAGTCTCCTTCCTGCAACAGCGTTCCGGCCTTCGGCATCAGAATCTCTTCTTCGTGCTTCACACGCGACACCACCGCCCCTGTCATGGCACGCGCATTAATCTGTGCCAGTGTCCGTCCGAACACGGCACGGTTTGTCACACGGAAAATGCAAGTACCCAACTCGGGGAAACTGCCGCGACGCTCCGCCTCCAGCCTGCGTGCCTCCTTATCCAAATCCACACGCATAATCTTCGGCAACAGTTTCACAAACAAAATCACACCGATGACACCAAACGGATAAGCGATACCGTAGGCTATGGAAGCCAAAGGCGAATTGGTGCTGTCAATAGCCACCGCAAGTCCCGGAGTACTGGTCAGCGCTCCCGCTATCAAGCCCACCACACTAGGCGTATCTATGTCAAAAGCATATTTCAGCCCCACCGCTGTCAGACTGGCCGACAGAATGATGAGTACGGTCAGGATAATCAGTGTCTTTCCCTTGCTCCTGAAGGAATCGAAAAATCCCGGTCCTGCCTGTATACCAATCGTAAAGATGAAAAGCACCAGACCGAAGTTTCCTAACTCCTTGGGAATGATAACGCCGAAATGCCCGAACAGCAACGCAATAAAAATAACGGCCGACACATCCAGCGACAGCCCTTTAATCTTGATTCTTCCCAACATGAAGCCCAGCGCCACGATGAGGAAGAGCGAGAAATAAGAGGATTTTAATAGGTCAATTAACATGTTTTTATAAGATTAGTTTGTAATTGCAAAGATAAGTAAAAAAACAGATGCCTTCCAAGCGTTTCTCCATGAATAAATTGCATTTGTAATGAAATAAAGAGCCGCCTTATTTTTTATAATACAAGACTTTTTCTATATTTCCCAAGTAGTAAAGAATATTTTTAAATATTATCGCAAAATTAACGTTTATATAAAAAAAGCAAAGAAGAATTTGTTAATGCGGTTATTAATGTATAACTTTGCCCCCGCATAAAAGAGGTTACGTCAAAAGTGGGAATTACAGCCATCTGAGACAACTTCCGACAAAATAAAGATTATCTAACATATAATTGTAGCTACCCCGAACAGCCTTCAATACATGACAGAAGGAAGGGGCTAAGGAAAAGTAAAAACATGATACAGGTTCAAAGATTTAACAAAGCATTAAAATCGGCAGTGATCATAGGGGATTTAGCCATTTTGAACATCCTTTTTGTTTCACTGTATATCTTATGGACTACTTATTTAGAACAAAAAGTATTTAACGGAACACTACCCCAGATTCTGGTTCTTTTCAGTTTGTGCTATTTTGCCTGCACCATTTCGAGAGGCATCATCCTGCACCGTCGCGGCGTACGTGCCGATCAAGTGGTGCAACACAGTCTGCGCAACATGTTCTATTTTATACTACTGTCCATGGCTACTTTCACCCTGGCAGATTTCGGTGAATACTCCCATTCTTTTTTTATCATTTTTTATCTGTTATTTGCCATCTGCCTCATTTGCTACCGGCTGGCCTTCCGCTCCAGCATTAAAATATACAGAAGGCGCGGAGGCAACTCACGCACGGCAGTCTATATGGGAAGCACGGAGAACATGGCAGAGCTTTATCACGAGATGACCAGCGACCCCACCAGCGGATACCGCGTAATCGGTTATTTCGATTCCGTCCCCAACGAAAATTTCCCGGCCTCCTGTCCTTATCTGGGCAAGCCTGAAGAAGCCATCGACTATCTGAAACTCCACCGTGTGGAGCAGCTCTATTGCAGCCTCCCCTCTTCCATGGGCAGCTGCATTGTGCCGGTCATCAATTATTGCGAAAACAATCTGGTACATTTCTACAGTGTGCCCAATGTGCGCAACTACCTTCACCACCGCATGAGCTTCGGTCTGATAGGCAGTGTGCCCATCCTGCGGCTGCACGAAGAGCCCCTCAGCAGTTTTGAGAACAGGATGATAAAACGCACCTTCGACTTCCTTTTCTCACTCTTGTTCCTCTGCACCCTTTTCCCTGTCATTTTCCTGATAGTCAGTGCAGTAATCAAGACCACCTCACCGGGTCCCATCTTCTTCAAGCAGAAAAGAAACGGACTGAACGGCAAAGAATTCTGGTGCTATAAATTCCGCTCGATGAAGGTAAACAAGGATGCGGACAAGGTGCAGGCCACCATCAATGACCCGCGCAAGACAAAGTTCGGCAACTTTATGCGCAAGACCAACATCGACGAGCTTCCCCAGTTCATCAATGTGTTGCTGGGCGACATGTCCATCGTCGGTCCTCGTCCCCACATGCTGAAACATACGGAAGAATACTCTCAGCTGATTAATAAATACATGGTGCGCCACTTTATCAAGCCGGGCATCACAGGCTGGGCGCAAGTGACCGGCTTCCGCGGAGAGACCCGCGAACTGAGTCAGATGGAAGGACGCGTGAAAGCGGACATCTGGTATATGGAACATTGGACGTTCATGCTCGACCTCTACATTATTTATAAGACAGTGGCGAATGCACTCCGTAAAGACAAACAAGCTTATTAACTAATCAAAGATAAAACATAAAAAACGAATAGACAAATGAAAAAGATGAATTATGCCTTGCTGGTTCTCCTTGCCTTCGTATTGGCAGGCTGTTCCGCTTACAAACAAGTCCCTTATTTGCAAGCATCCGAGTTTCTGGACACTTCCAGCCAGAACACTCCCCTTTATGATGCCCGCATCATGCCCAAGGACTTGCTGACCATCACGGTCAATACTACGGACCCGGAAACAGCAGCACCATTCAACCTCACCGTAGCTACTGCCGTCAGCAACCAGAACAGAAGCCTGACCAGCCAACCCGTATTGCAGCAATACCTGGTAGACAACAACGGCAACATCGACTTCCCCGTATTAGGTACCCTGCACATCGGCGGACTGACCAAGAGCGAAGCTGAGAACCTGATTAGAGAAAAGCTGAAGACCTATATCACGGAAGCACCCATCGTCAACGTGCGCATGGCCAACTATAAAATCTCCGTCATGGGAGAAGTCACCAAACCCGGCACATTCGTCATTACCAACGAAAAAGTAAACCTGTTTGAAGCGCTTGCCATGGCCGGAGACATGACCATCTACGGACAGCGTGACAATGTGAAACTCATCCGCGAGAATGCACAGGGACACCGTGAAATCATCCCCCTGAACATGAACGACGCAAGCATCGTGCTGTCTCCCTATTACTACCTGCAGCAGAACGATGTGATTTATGTCACCCCCAACAAGACCAAAGCCAAGAATGCCGGCATCAGTAACAGTACCACCATCTGGTTCTCCATTGTGGGTACCCTCGTGTCACTGGCCAGCCTTATTGTAACTATTTCCCGATAAAACAACCTGATTTCATTATGAAAGAAAATTTATACGACGACCTTTATACCGAACAAGAAGAACAGGTGGACTACAAAGCCCTCTTCTTCAAATACCTCATTCACTGGAAATGGTTTGTTGCCAGCATCGTGGTATGCCTGATAGGAGGATGGATTTATCTGCACTACACCACACCGGTGTATAGCATTACCGGCTCTGTCATTATCAAGGACAACAAGAAAAACAGTAGTGCCAGCAGCGGACTGGGCGATTTGGAAGACCTCGGTTTCTACTCGTCCACCAGCAACTTCGACAATGAAGTGGAAGTGCTGCACTCACGCACCCTACTGAAGAAAGTGGTGGAGGAACTGGACCTGTATATCAACTACAGAACCCGTGAGAACCTCCGTCCTATAGAACTCTACAAGGACACACCGGTAAAAGTGTGGCTCACTCCCGAGGAGGCGGAAAAACTGCCCGGCGGCGTAGCAGTCATCGAAATGACAGTGAAACCCGGAAGCAAACTGAGTGTCAACACAGAAATAGACGAACAAGAATTCACACAGGAGTTTGAAAAGCTCCCTGCCCTGCTCACCACCCCCTACGGTACATTCAGCTTCACTCCCGGCGATTCGACAGCCATTGAAAAGGAACAGACCATCACCGTCACCGTGGCAGCCCCACGCATCGTAGCAGACAAATATGCGAATGCCCTTTCGGTGGAACCGACCTCCAAAACCACGACGATTGCCCAAATCTCTTTGGAGAACACCAGCCCCCAACGCGGAGTGGACTTCATCAACAAGCTGATAGAAATCTATAACCGCGATGCCAACGACGACAAGAATGAAGTGGCCAGCAAGACTGCCGAGTTCATCGACGAGCGTATCAAAATCATCAACGGAGAGCTGGGAACCACTGAAAAGGAACTGGAAACCTTCAAGCGCGATGCCGGACTGACCGACCTGAAGAGTGACGCACAACTGGCACTCAGCGAGAACTCCGAATACGAAAAGAAACGTGCCGAGAACAGCACACAGCTCCGCTTGGTGCAATTCCTGGCAGAATATGCCAATAACCCCGACCATGCCTACGAAGTATTGCCGGTCAACGTAGGTCTGACGGATACCGGGCTGACCGAGCTCATCAACCGCTACAATGAAATGCTGCTGGAGCGCAAGCGCCTCCTCCGCACCTCTTCGGAAAGCAACCCTGTGGTGGTGAATCTGGATGCCAGCATCCGCGCCATGCGCAGCAATGTGCAGACCACCATCCTGAGCGTGCAGAAAGGACTGATGATTACCAAAGCCGACCTTGAACGCCAGGCAGGAAAATACGCCGGACGAATTACCAGCGCACCGGGCCAAGAACGCCAGTTGGTGAGCATCTCGCGCCAACAGGAAATCAAGGCGGGACTGTACCTCATGCTGTTGCAGAAACGCGAAGAGAACGCCATTACACTGGCTTCTACCGCCAACAACGCCCGCATTGTGGACGAGGCACAAGCCGGTCTGCTGCCCGTCTCTCCCAAAGGCAAGCTCATCTACCTGATTGCCTTTGTTCTGGGAATCGCCATCCCGGTGGGCATCATTTATATCATCGAACTGCTGAAGTACAAGATAGAAGACCGCTCGGATGTAGAGAAACTGACTACCGTACCCATCATCGGTGATATTCCCGCATCAGACAACATGCCGAAAGAAGGCTCGGTCGTGGTACACGAAAACCAGAACGACATGATGGCCGAAACCTTCCGCAATGTCCGTACCAACGTGCAGTATATGCTAGGCAGCAACCAGAAGGTGGTACTGCTTACCTCTACCACCAGTGGCGAAGGAAAGTCGTTTGTATCTGCCAACCTCGCCATCAGCTTTGCCCTGCTAGGCAAGAAAGTGGTCATCGTGGGACTGGATATCCGCAAGCCGGGACTGAACAAAGCCTTCCAGATGTCGCACAAGGCAGACGGTATCACCCGCTACCTTGCCGACCCGGAACACACCGACCTGATGTCGTTGCTGCAACAGTCCAATGTCACCCCCAACCTCTACATCCTGCCCGGTGGCGCCATCCCTCCCAACCCGACAGAGCTGGTGGCACGCGACTCGCTGGTACAGGCTATCGACCGGTTGAAAAAGGAATTCGACTACGTGATACTCGATACCGCCCCTATCGGCATGGTGACCGACACCCAACTGATTTCGCGTGTGGCAGACATGAGCATTTATGTATGCCGTGCCGGATATACGCCCAAAGCAGGCTATCTGTTTATCAATGAACTGAGAGACCTGAAGAAGTTGCCCAACCTGTGCACCATTATCAACGATGTGGACATCAAAACCAAGAAGTACGGATATGGCACGTATGGCAAATACGGCTATGGAAGAACCTACGGATACGGTTATGGATACGACGAAAAAAGTAAATAAATAAGATTTCAAGATTTAGTTACATAATAGATAACTATAAAATCCCCTTCCCGCAATGTTAATTATTTAACATAACGGAAGGGGATTTGTGTTTATCCAAGCATAAACTATACAAATATTTTACTCATATAATTTACTTGTCACCTCAAAACAGGGACATTCCTTCACCCACTCCTCAGGGCTGATGCGTCCGTCTCCGTTGCGGTCGGGACTAAAATCCCGATGTCCGCACACCCGGCAACCGGGATAATCCATCAACAGCGTGCGAATCAGCACCCTCAAGGAGTGTTTCTGCCATTCGGTGCGCGTATCTGCAGGACGATAACGGGCATCCAGTCCGCCTTCATAGCAAATGCCGATGCTGCACGCATTGTAACCCAGCGCATGCGCCCCCGGCTTCTCTAGGGAGCGCGTATTCTTAATATCCCCATTCTTGCGGATATAGAAATGATAGCCCGCCCCATTGAATCCACGGCGCCGATGGCACACCTCCAAGTCATTTTCAGTAAAGTCCCTATCCGCACGTGTGGCGGAACAGTGGACTACAATCAGGTTAATCTCTCTCATTCTTTCTTCTCTTGGCTCTGAGGAGCAGCATAATACACTCCAAAATTTTAATAATCAAGTTTTTCATATTTCCTCCTTTTTAAAATGATTAAAACTCTATTCCGAAACGATTTCCGAGGGATGTGTCAAAACGTTTATAATGCTCTCATTTTATTAGTAGAGGCGAGGTTCGCTCACCCCCCAATAGACCATTTTAGTTTTGACACCCCCTCAGAGGTTAGCCCTCGTTTACACCGGAGACTTCCTCTTTAGGCTTATCATCATCCTTCTTAGGCAGCTTGTTCACCTTGCTGAACGACAACGCCGTTAGCATGCCGCTCAACGCCAGTCCGGGACGGAAATTGATACGCGCCTTATTAATCATGGAAACATCATACTTGTCTTCGGAATCGGCCCCCTTGCCGCTCACACCAATCTGAAACGTGCCCAAATCCGCCAGACGTACAATCTCACCTGCGCTCAGCGCCTCCACAATGACATCTTCCAACGCTGTGAGCACTGCCGCCACATCAGCACGCGTCACGGTACAGGTTCTCTGAATTCGTTCCGACATCTCGCGGACTGTAACATCACCGCTGGCCTGAGCCTGAGCATAGAAACGGACTCCCGCTTCGGGTTCCTGCGGGTTTTTACGAGGTACAACTGAATAAGATACTGACTTTGACATAATCTTCTAATTTTTAATGGTTTATACTGATATCTTCGAAATCTCAAGTACCGGTTACTCTGTGATTACATGACAAAGATACGACGGTGTGAGAAGCCATTGTCGGGCTTCGTCGGAGCTGGTGGAGAAAGGTAACGAATGGTCATGAAAACTTGCTTTCAATGAGAGCATTTGAGAAACATCGACTCCACCTCTAAAAAAACAGACCACACCGAATGCCTTTTCCATATAAATCATTATCTTTGTCCGTTGTAGAAACACAGAAAACATAATGGGCAAGTTTATCAATCCGTTCACCGATTACGGCTTCAAGAAAATATTCGGTCAAGAAGTATCCAAGGAGTTGTTAATCGAGTTCTTAAATGATTTATTGGAGGGAGAACGGGTGATAACCGACCTTACCTTTCTGAACAATGAGCAGTTGCCCGAGTATCCGGGAGAGCGTATTGCCATCTATGACATCTTCTGCACCACAGACACGGGCGAGAAGATAATCGTGGAGATGCAAAACCGCTCCCAGGTCTATTTCAAGGAACGTGCTCTGTATTACCTTTCTCATGCCATTGTCCGTCAGGGCGTGAAGGGAGAGGGTTGGAAGTTTGATATAAAAGCGGTGTACGGAGTCTTCTTCATCAATTTCCTGTTGGACGAGAACCATAAGTTGCGCACCGATGTTATATTGACCGACCGCGAGACCGGAAAATTATTTTCGGACAAACTGAGGCAAATCTTTATCGCGTTACCCCTGTTTAATAAGACAGAAACAGAGTGCGAAACAGATTTTGAACGTTGGATATTTGTATTAAATAACATGGAAACATTGAATCGTATGCCTTTTAAAGCTCAGAAAGCCGTATTTGAGAAGTTGGAAGAGATTGTCGATGTCCATTCTCTCTCCGAAGAAGACCGCGTGCGCTATGAAAATAGTGTGAACGCTTACCGTGATTATTTGGCTACCATCGACTATGCAGCAAAGAAAGGCAGTGAAGAAGGTTTTGAAGAAGGTTTTAAAGAAGGACGGCGAGAAGAAAAATTGAAAATGGCCCGCAACCTGAAATCTTTGGGAATGACCTCTGAACAAATCATGCAAGTCACCGGCCTTTCCCTTACAGAAATCGAATCCCTATAACCGACTTTCCCCATTTGCCACGAGAAAGACTTACCCCCCAAAAACACCCATACATCATTCGGAGAAGGGTGTGTCGAAACTCTCATAAACTAAAAGTCACCCTCGCCACAGGTAGTTGTAGCGAGGGGGATTTCAATAAAAGGGGAGTTTTGACACATCTCTCAACGTCTTCCCAAAAGGATGGAACATGTCGAAACAAACCTCACTAATCATTTGATAATCAGACATTTTATTACTATCTTTATATCAGAAAACAATAAGTAACCATAGTAAAAAAAATAATGAAGAAAGAAGAAGAAACATTCGCCATCCGCACTTATGACAAGGCAGAACTGGCATCCCTCTATTGCCCCGGACGCGAACCTGGAGCCGCCCTGCAGAACCTCTACCGCTGGATACAGCGTATCCCCCGCCTGACGGAAGAACTCAACGCCACAGGCTACAACAAATACCGCCATTGCTACCTGAAGCAAGAAGTGGAAATCATCGTGAAATACTTGGGAGAACCTTAGCGGAAAAGAGAGCCGCGAAAGAAATGCAGCGCAAAAACGCACTAAAGTGTTTTCGGAAAACTCTTCCGGCTTTCAGGAAAAGACTATTGTGTTTGGGAAAAAGACCTTGATGTTTTTCGAAAACATCAAGGTCTTTTTTTCAGGATGAATGCATTCTTCAGGGTGAATGCTATCGGGACAAATGATGCTATCGGGACAAATGATGCTATCGGGACAAATGATGCTATCGGGACAAATGA
>NZ_CAOOSE010000011.1:25724-130530 GCF_948499155.1 uncultured Phocaeicola sp.
ATGCTATCGGGACAAATGATGCTATCGGGACAAATGATGCTATCGGGACAAATGATGCTATCGGGCGGACACATGGGTCCGCCCCTACAAGTATCCACACCCGTCGTAGGGGCAGACCCATGTGTCTGCCCTGAATCCCACACACATACACCATAGAAATCCACCCACTCAAACCAACAAAAGAACGGTGCAGCGGAGGCTTTCACAGCTACCCTTCAGGTGGTTGCGGCGTGTTCTAATATGGTCCCATAACCAATATACTGATTATCAACACAATGACTTCTAATTTTGGGACCACTAGGACCAGGGCTCACCTTTATGAGTTTCCGGGCCAAGATTTACAGAGTTTATGATACATTCGACCCTCTTTTTCAATGATTCGCATCTCTATCAAACGAACAAGGTATCTTTTAAGCGAACTAACAGGTATTCCATGTTCCTTGGCGACCTCACTCAACTGCGTATAAGTGAAGTATTCGGGAAGTTGTGCCAATACCGAACGTATGCGATAAAACTTCTTCATCGGCTTGACTTCCTTGCCCGACTCCACGGCAGACACGGTGGTAGACAACAGTAAGCTATGCTCCAACAGTACTTTCACAATATCCATTGCCACATGAAAATCCTCATCCGTACACCGGCACTGCTGCACATTCCACATCGGCTCACACTTGCGCAACGCTGTCAGCACCATGGCTATGCGGGTCGCTATCAGTCCGTGACGAAGCACAATCGCTCCATGCGAATCATCATCTTCACTCACCACTTCCTGAAGAACGTTGCTGAAACGCTGCGTATGCTCCTCCCACTGTTCGGGAGTGAAACACACCTCGGTGGGCGAATCAGACAGGAAGATAAACATACGAAGCACCTCTTCACTCAATTTCCTGAACAGCTTCACATGGTCGGTGCCACCCTCCATGGGAGCTGCCGAAATCCATTCCCACTGCCCCTCACCGATATAAAAAGCCATGCGACTGTACATACCGTTCTCCAACGACGAAATGAAACGGTGAAGCTGAGAAGGAGTCCCCGTAAGACACAGTGCCAGATGAGGAGCATGCGCCACCACCATGCGCTTATCCGTTTTATAATAAGACGACGTCTCCTCGTGGTGAAAAGCAGCACGAAGCACATCATCATGCTTTCCACAGTCCTGCTTCATGGCATTGGTGAGCATATCCAGCTCCGACGCATTAATCACCACCCCTTGCGTACCGGCCTCCTCGAGAGCCATAATCAACTGACTCTTCGATATATTGGGCGAAATCTTGAGCATGCGCTTCACCGGAGGCTCGGGACGCTTGTCGATGTCGGGCACACGCTTCTCCTGAATGGCCAAACGTTCTTCCAGCGCCCACGCCAACTGCTTCTTGTCATACTCCGACTGCAGCGTCTTGTTCTTGTCTTCCAGATAACGCTGGACAGCATCGGGCAGAATAGAGCCGAGCGTCACAATCCCCTTGCCGCGTCCCGCACCGGCAAGGCTCATCGCATAAAAATGAGGAGTGTAGCACATGTCGGCATAATTCATCCACACACCGGGAAGACAACCGCTCAGATTGGCAAGCATCCCCAGCAGCAGACGGTCTTTTTCACGGCTGTTTCGAGCTGCTTTCAAGCCACTGACAAGAAGGTCGGGAAGAGCGTCGTACACCGACTTCGGAAAGCAGGGAGCGTCCCTGTGGAGCTTGTCCGCTTCAAGCCTCTCCTCCTCAGCCTTTTCATCCTCTCCCATGGGACCAGAAAAGCATAAAGATGAGCCCTGGTCCTTGTGGCCCCAATTATTTGTATTATCACACTGATAATCAGATAATTTCATTTGGTCCACATAGCGATATCCGGCATCCATTTTCGGGATGATATCTTCGGGTGGACATCCGGCATCGCTCAGGCGCTCCACAGCCAACTCTTCCAGTTGTCGCAACTCACTCTCGGACACTCCTTTATATCGGGCTATACGGCCCAATTTGAGCAAGAAATCATTCTTTGCCCCAGGGATGAAAGCGTTGTGGGCCAGGAAGTCGTTGAAAAAAGTGCGCAGAATGCCTGACGGGGGTTCTGAGGCAGGTTGCGATGCGGTTTCCGGTGCGATTCCTGGTGCGGTTTCCGGTGCGATTCCTGTTGCGGGTTCCAAAGCGGTTCCTGTTGCGGGTTCCAAAGCGGTTCCTGTTGCGGGTCCCGGTGCGACAGGTCTCACCTTCAGTTCCTCCATAATCTGCGCCACTTTATCAGGATGCTCCTTCAAGAATTCCCGCCAGGGGAACAGTTCGAAACGGGGCTTGCAGAAGGCTTCTTCGTCATACGACGCATAGCACGGACGAGTGGGATTCTTGCAACTCATATCGCAAGGAAAATCAATCACGCGACCGATATGCCACGCCACCACCGCATATGCCTGCACATACTCTTCGGCCGTAACAGCCTCGATGCGCACCACCACTTTCAGGCCATCGTACGATACACTTCGCCAACCTGCCCCAATCCACGGCACCGCCTTCAGCTTCTGCAGGAATTCCAGTGTACGTCCCTGCGTATGGTCGACATCAAACATGGCATTTCCACTCCACGTGCGGCGGTTCTTCAATGCATGGCTTCCCTCGCAATACCCCGCCACCACCAGGCCGGGTAATTTGTTCTTCAACTCTTTGGCTTTACTCTTATCGCCCTCAGCCATTAGGCGCTGATACATCTCGACCGACGATTTCCACCGTCCGCTGCAGATGTGATGTACAAACTCTTCCAGTGACATTTTAACGCAACGCTGTTCGCGCACATTAAAGTAGAAAGAGCATAAATCATTAAAATCCATTTTTAATGGGGTTTTAATTTAAGATAGGGAAAAAACGTTGCCCTTCGCCTGCAATCCGAGATTGCAATATGCGAAAGTACGACATATAAAACTGACGAAATATTACACTTTACGCCAAATCAACCACCGTTTACCGACTGTTTATCAGCATTCTAACAAACAGCCGGCAGAACTAAAGTGTACAATTAGCATTCTTCTTTTTATTTATTCTTTTTAACAGTAAGGACAATACTCCCCAGAGAACCCTTCCAAATTGTTCCCAATCTGTATTCTTTTAAACCCATAGTGCTTCGTTTTTTATACCCTAACGGTATAAGAAGCCCCAGAAGGACAGCCATACAGACTCACGGAGACGCTTACATACATCCTCCGTTATCACTTCTCCCCTTCCTTCTTTTAGGTCAATCTGAAAGCCCTGTGAGTGATAAGCATGAATTCTGAGTTACAATGCTGACGTCCAATCAGGTATTCGTCTGATGTACTTGATTTATAATACTTTGGAAGGACGTATGTTTTTAGCATTGCAAACTTTAAATGTTTCTCAAATATTATACCCACATACTTTTTGACTTGACCCCTTCTTTTCTTGTCGGTCAATCTCCCCCTTTCTTTTTCTTTTGCCGGTTAATCTTCCCCTGGCTCTTTTTCTTTGCCAGTCAATCTTCCCCTTTCTTCTTTTCCTTTGTCAGTTAATCTCCCCCTACCTCTTTTCCTTTGCCGGTTAATCTTCCCCTTGCTTCTTCTTTTCTTGTTGATTGGAGAATATTTTATAGCCCCTCCTACACATCCGCTTCAGTTCCGCCAGTTGCCGGTACGACAAACTCTCAATGTCTCGCTCCAGCTTTTCCAACTCTTTTTCTACACTTCTCACCCTATTCCATCTGTCACAATTTGTTTCCAAATCTTCTTTTTATTCATATTCTTAAAATATTTAAAAAATAAAAAGGCGCAAAAATATAAAAATCTGCACTTACAATGTTAAATATTTGAGTTTTTATGAACAAAATATTGTAGTTCGTAAATTTATGTCTAATTTTGCAGAGAGTTATGAGGAGGGTTCGGCAGTGAATATTACACTGACGACCGCGTAGCGTACCTTACCTCCTCCTTTCCCCCTCTCCCCCTTGGTTAATATAGAATGAAAAAATGGTATGTAGCCTACGTGCTTTCACGTCACGAGAAAAAGACTGCTGAGCGCCTCACGAAAATGGGAATCGAGAACTTCCTGCCCGTGCAGGAGGAGATTCGCCAATGGACGCACCGCCGTCAGAAGGTGACACGCGTAGTGATTCCGATGATGATTTTCGTACACGCCACACCGCAGGAACGTGCGGAGGTGCTGACACTCTCGTCGGTGAGCCGCTACATGGTGCTGAGGGGCGAGCACACCCCTGCCGTGATTCCCGACCTGCAGATGGAGCGTTTCAAGTTCATGCTGGACTATAGCGAAGAGGCAGTGGAAATGTGCAGCACACCACTGGCTCCCGGCGAAATGGTGAAGGTGATTAAAGGCCCCCTGGCAGGAATGGAAGGCGAGCTGGTGAACGTGGACGGACGCAGCAAGGTGGTGGTACGACTGGAGATGCTGGGATGCGCCGGGGTGGATATGCCGGTGGGATTTGTGGAAGCGATGAAATAAACAGGGGTTTTGTTTGGAAAATAAAGGCTATTTTCCTTTCTTTGCAAAAGAGGAACCAACTGATTCGTAAGAAGATGAAGAGTACAGCAGAAATCATCTCTATCCTAAAGAAATTCAAACAAGAGTCCGCTCACAAGTATGGCATCAAATCTTTAGGCATTTTCGGCTCATTTGCCCGCAACCAACAAGACGAGGCAAGTGATTTGGACATCTTCGTCACTCTTCAAGAGTCTGATTTCTTCACATTGGAAAAAATAAAGGAAGAGTTGGAACAACTTGTTCATTTCAAAATTGATATCGTCAATTTCAGAGATTCCCTTCGGAATTCCTTCAAACAAAACATTTTGAAAGATGCGATTTACATCTAAAGATATAGTAATAGAATATCTGGAACTGATGGTTGAGAAATCACAGTTGGTGATAGAACGTAATATTTCCATCATCAACGTACACGACTTTCTATCCTCTCCCGAAAAAATGGAAAAATTTGATGCAGCCTGTATGCTGATACAAGTCATAGGAGAAACTGCAAAAAAAATAGATGATTGGACTTCAGCAAAACTATTTCCCAATTATCCGCAAGTTTATTGGAGAGGTGTATTTGGATGCAGAAACATCATCTCTCATGAATATGGAAATGTTGACCCTCAACAAATTTTCAGTATCATCAAGAAATATTTGCCCGAATTAATTGTTTGCGTGACGAAGATTATTGAAGATTTAAAGGATGGTAAACACGATGCATTGTTCTAAATAGAATTAATGTAAAGCTTAATATCTTTAAGGATATTATGACTATACCATGAAAACGATATCATTTTCAAATTACAAAGCTTTCAACAAAGGAGAAATTGAGATTAAACCTTTGACTATTATACTTGGAGCAAACAGTTCCGGGAAAAGTAGTCTTCTCCAATTGTTCCTGATGCTTGAACAGACCATAAACAATCAAGGCGATTCACATCAATTGAAACTAAATGGTCGTTATGTGAATTTGGGAGAAGACGAAAATATATTCAAGGACAAGGATTCCAACAAAGTCTTCAGCCTTGAATTTACAATTGATTCTATTCCGTTTTTTCAAGAAATAAAAGGAGTACAAAACCGTTTACAATATGAGCTGACCGATTTTGTATTATCTGCTTACCCATATCTCAATAAAGACATTGACTTAAAAAGGCATCTAAAGGAAATTTTTCCTAATAAATCCAAGTACCAAAAGATTCTAGAATTCACAAGTCACAAAGACGAATTTATTATAAATTCATCTTCGCAGTTATCAAAGAAGAAAATAGAATTCTACAATCAAATCATACAAGAACAATTAAGAGCACGCTTTTGGGGTGACTCCCAGAAAGATAATTTACAGAAAGACTTAAATGTTCTGCTATCACAATATATCACATCAACCAAATTATACAAAGAGCTTTATCAAATAAAAGCTGCAGCAAAGCCTTTAAAAGTCAGCTATCAATTCATGCTTGACAAAACAAGCCGAAAGCTTACTTTGGTCAATCATTCCATCTTTGTTGACGACAAGATATTGGTCAGTTATGCTCCTCAAAAGAACCCCAGTATAGGCAGTGAAATATTCAATGTCTCTACTTTAAAAGGATTATTGGCCACTATAAAAACCAATTATTCATATCACGGCATTACCATTTGTCCCTCTCACGAAACAGAACGAAATAGCAAAATTGATATCATATATAATTTGCTTTCGACGGGTTGCACACAAATTGAAAATTTCTTTATGAGCCCTCGCATTAATTACGTTGGCCCATTGAGAGCATATCCGCAAAGATATTATTTCCTTGACGGTTCTGACGAATATAGTATAAAATCAGGTGAGGGACTGGCAAACATATTAAAGAATTATGAAAATGTTCGGACAGAAGTAAATAAATGGCTCAATAAATTTGGGTTATCCGTTAAAGTCAACGAATTCAAAGATATTATTCATAATATCAAAGTTCATCAAAACAATCTTTTGCTTGACCTGACAGATGTTGGATTTGGTATATCTCAAGTATTACCCATTTTGGTGCAGGGATTTTTATCACAACCAAATTCAACAACGATCATTGAGCAACCCGAAATTCATTTACACCCTAAGATGCAGGCTGAACTAGCCGATTTGTTTATTGACATTGTCAATGCATCAAAAGACGAAAAGAAACGGATAAAAAAAAGGCTTATTATTGAGACGCATAGTGAATATTTCCTTAAAAGGCTTCGGAGACGTATAGCTGAAGGTGATATCAGTAGTAAAGAAGTAGCAATCTACTTTATAGAACCACGAACATCAGACAGCGATCACGCTGAAATAAAGAAAGTGAAAGTGGATGCAGACGGTACCATTGATTGGCCAACTGATTTCTACATAACAGAATTGGAAGACGATATGGCTTTCTTTAAGAGTAAGATAAAGAATAAAAAAAAATGAACCGATTTACTGTCAGTAATGATTTCTTAACCACTTATGGTAACGACTGCGACGTTCTAGTAAATATCCTCATGACTTTTATTCAAGATAACCCATATAAAATCTGTGTGGATGATAAAGGAAAAGCTCTTGATTGTTACCAAAAATTAGCCATGCAAAATGAATATATCAGGACTTGGATTAATTTTATGGGGAAATTAGGATTTAAATGTGCAGAACGTATCTGCATCAGCAACAATAATATTGCAAACGAGAAAGATTTATTTCTTGCAATTGCATCTGAAGTTTATCCAAACAAAAGGCTATTAGTCGGTTCTAAACAGGCCTACTATCGTGAAAGAGAACAGATTATTTCGACTAATGGTATTCATTTATTAGATGCAAGTGAAACCAAAGCATTGTTGTCCTCACCGAATATTACCCAAATTTCATACGGCAACGGTTCGCCGAATATTTATGGGAACAATAATAATTTATAATATATGATTAATCAAACTTCGTCAGGGAATGGGTCGCCTAATATCATTGGCGACCGTAATAAGGTAAACAGTAAAATTAACCTCACTCAAAAAATAGTTTATGGTGGAGGCGGATTCATTATGGGAGTTATTACTTCCCTTGTTGGCTCTTGGCTTTATAAATTACTTGTAGAGTGATAAAGCGGTAGCCGTAACTTCTAGAGATTAATATTTATAAGTTATTCGCTTACTAAAATGACGGTTTTTACTCAATCGATAATTCCATTGTCGAACGTTGTTATTCGCCTCTGACCAGTGAGCGGAAAAATTCGTTATTCTTCGAAAGTGATAAGATAGCCTGCGTCTCAACAATATATCTACCATCATCTCAACATGCAGGATGCAGGGGGCTGTGCTAGATTATTTCAAGAGATTTTTCAGCGAAATTGTTAAAGGACGTAGGGATTATGAGCATTTATTGTTCTTAACTATCGAATTGAATTCTAACAACAAATCTTAAAAATCTGTATCCTTTTTGACACTATTTATTAGGAAACCGACTTGTGGAGGATTTCCTTGAGGTATACGTCAAAATTGGACACTAACCAAAATTCGGCTTAGGGCACTGAAAAGTGCCCCTTACAAAGGAGAATGCCCTAAATTGAGTATTTACATTATTTATAATGGATAAGCATAAAAAGACAATGAACTCTCCTTTAATAATAAATAGAAATTGGATAAGCAACAATAGAACCCACCTTATGGGGATAGGAATCTTACTTGTTGTTTTGTTCCATACTTATTGTACATTCGGGCGTGTATTTATGCCATTCTGCTATGGATATACAGGTGTGGATATTTTTATGCTGGTTTCAGGATTTGGCTTATGTCGTTCTTATGAATCTAATAAACTTCATACATTTTATTCTCATCGAATAAAGCGTGTTATGCCTTTATTCATCGTATATGCTCTATTGAGAAGTCTACTTTATGTTTTAGACGGTACTGAAGTAACTTTTGTGACTTAATTTTAAACTTGTCAACGTTGAGCTATTATGGAATAGGAGGACAATTTATGGATTGGTACTTATGTAGTAGTCTACTTTTATATTTGTTATTTCCGCTTTTTTATAAGATAATAAGACGAGTTGGTATGTTTGCAGTATTCTGTTCCATAGTTGCATGTTGTTTGATGTATTATTTATATCCAGATATTTAGTGGCAATTTAGATGTCTAATTAGTCGAATCCCTGTCTTTTTATTGGGCATAGCTATATACCTCCCCCATTTTGAAATCGAATGGCAAAAAGGGAGATATGACTTATGCATTTACATTTTCTTATTAATATGCGCAATATATTTACATCAAAATAATTTTTTAATCGGAGCATTACTGATTTACCCTATATTATTGATAGCATCAATATATGATAAACAGTTATGCCTTTTTAAAACTAAGTCCTATGCACAATCCGTAATCATATATATGGGAAAGCATAGCCTTCAGATTTATATAGCCAATTGCTTAATGATGTATTCGATAACAATCGACTATTATAGTAAATTTTGGAATCTTATTATTTATAGCATTGAGCATTTCATATTGATATTAATTCTAAACGCCATTACTAATAAACTCCAAAAGCATTGTTAATGAAAAAATCCCCCCATAAACATATATTGTTTATAATTGTCCTTTTAGTCACTATTGGCTTTATATCAAGTGCTTTTAGTTTTTGGGCATGGCACCAAGAAGGCATTGCCTTTAATTTTAAGAAATTGATAGGTATAATTAAAAAAGACTCAATACCACTAGAGGCTGACTATTGGGCAGTAGAAGGATGGAATCGTACAATGAGAAAATGTGATTATCATCCTGATATTATATTCTTTGGGAATAGCATAACCTACTACGGACATTGGGAAGACGAGTTCGGTTCAGATTCATGTCAGGTTATCACATTAGGATACCCAGGTGATAACTTAAAAGGAATGATGAAGCGTGTGGATTGCTTGAAAAATTTGCAGCCTAAGAAATTGTTTTTAATGGCTGGTATAAATGGATTAAAATCTATGACATTAAGTGAGTTTACTAGAGCGTATGCAAATCTTGTAGACTCAATTGGTAAAGCAACACCTTCAACTATTATCTATTTGGAGAGTATTCTACCTGTTTGTAACTCTAATAGATATGCAGACAATAATAAAATAATTGAAGCAAATAGAATAATAAAGGACTATGCTACAAACAAAGAATATATTTATTTAGATATACACAACTTATATTATACGAATGGAGGCTTGGACAAATCTTTATCTGAAGATGGAATACATCTAAAAAGAGAAGCTTATAAGCCGTGGTATCAATATTTAAAACGATTTATTAATAAATAGGTATGATAAGTTCTTTTTTTAAGGGAAATGAACGTAGTGTTACAGTAAAAAAAAATATTCTAGGTTCTTTGGCAGTAAAAGGATTCAGTATTTTAATATCCTTAATGCTTGTGCCAATGACTTTAGGGTATGTAAATTCAGAACTATATGGCATTTGGTTAATGCTTTCTTCGATTATGGTTTGGCTTAGTTTTTTTGACATTGGCTTTACTCTTGGGTTAAAAAACAAATTGGCTGAATCGATAGCTTTAGGTGATTGGAATAGAGGAAAGTCATTAGTCAGTACAACATATTTCATAATGGTTTTGATTTTCGTTCCATTATGTATTATCATTGAATTAGTTGTCCCATTTATAAATTGGAGTACTTTTCTAAACATTAATATTCAGTATAATGATGAAGTTACAAGGACTGTTCATGTTTTAGTCTTATTTTTCTGTTTGCAGATGATTGTTAACGTACTTACTTCTGTAATATCTGCGTTCCAAAAAGTTGCATTAGCTGCAATCTTTCCAGTAATTGGTAACTTTGTATCTCTTCTTGTGATTTGGCTCTTGACCAAGTTTTGTGCTCCATCATTGATAGCTTTGGCTTTTGCTATATCAGCAATGCCTATAATTGTCCTTATATTTGCTACATTTATACTTTTTAATAGTACTTTTTCACAGGTTCGTCCTAGTTTTAAACATATCAAAAAATGCTATATTAATGATGTCTTCTCTTTAGGAGCACGTTTTTTTCTGATACAAATTCAAGTGTTGATTTTGTATCAGAGTACTAATATTTTAATTAGCAATGTTAGTGGTCCAGAAGATGTTACGGCATATAATATAGCATACAAATATATGAGTGTAGCTATGATGATTTTTACAATCATATTATCTCCCTTATGGCCTGCTTTTACAGATGCTTATACAAAAAAAGATTTTTACTGGATGAGGTCAGTGTATAAAAAAATATCCCAAATATTTTTCATATCTTGTATAGGACTAGCGATAATGGTATGTATTTCTCCTTTTGCATATTCAATTTGGATTGGTGATAAGGCAAATATACCAATAGCTATGACAATTGCAGTCTGTATATATATGGTGATTTATAATTGGGATAGTTTGCAAGTCAATTTAATAAATGGAGTTGGATCTATTAAGTTACAAACCTATGTTACATTAATAGGAATTGTACTACATATTCCTTTGTCTCTATTTTTAGGTGTTGTATGTAGATTGGGCACAATAGGTGTTATTATCTCCATGATTGTTATTAACACTATCTATGCTTCTTTCTTCACTATACAAATTAATAAAATAATAAATAAGAATGCCTTTGGTATTTGGATTAAATAGAATGTAATGCAGAACAAAAATAAACCTATTGATAGTGCTTCAAGTGAGAAAAAGACAAAAATAATATCCAGCGTTAACCGAGAGGATTCAGATTCTTTTGACTACGCAACGACAATATTAAATCAACTTCAGGATAGATTTAATTGGGGAAAGAAATTTTTTATTGGTTTATTATTACTGATAAAAACCTTAAAGCAATTTATTGTAAATTCTAACTTAATTCGTTATATCCAGTCGAAATATAGATTTGGAAGAAAGGTACAATTTAAATTTAGTTCTAAAATATCGGACAAATCTGTATTTGAAGGAGCTAATAAGATAGGTAGTCATACAATATTTGATGGGAAAATGGGATTCGGAAGTTATATTGGTTGGAATTCTGAGATTTCGGCTAACATAGGTAGATACACCAGTATTGCACCATGGGTAAGAGTTAATAATGGCGTTCATCCTTTTACTTATCCGTACATTGCAACTAGTCCTATGTTTTATTCTACTCAAAAACAGAATGGCTACTCTTTTACAAAGAAAAATTTGTTTAAAGAATTTGTAGATAAAGTAATAATAGGAAATGACGTCTGGATAAATGAGAATGTATTTTTAGTTGGCGGAATAAATATTGGTGATGGAGCAATAGTATTGGCTGGAGCTGTAGTAACAAAAGATGTGCCACCTTATGCTATAGTAGGTGGTGTTCCAGCCAAAATATTGAGGTATCGGTATTCCGAAGAAGATATTAAATTTCTTCTTAATTTAAAATGGTGGAATAAGGACGCGAATTGGTTGTGTAATAATTATGAACTGCTACTTAATATAGACAAGTTGAAAGATATATTTCAAAAATAATCATGCTAAATTTTATAGAAAAATTTCTATCCTTACCCAAAAGTTTATATGTTAGTTTTCGTTTGTTTCCATTTAACGAAGCAATCAAGTGTCCTTGTCTTGTTAGATATAATACAAAACTTATTAGTCTTGACGGAACAATAAAAGTAAAATGGGGGGGGGTAAAACCATTCATGTTTTATGTTGGATTTGGACAAGTTGGTATATTTGATAAAACTTACGAACGTACAGTTCTTCAAATAAATGGAGTTGTAGAGTTGGATGGTAAGGTATATTTAGGACAGGGCTGTAGGCTTTCTGTTGCTAATAATGCAGTTGTGCACTTCGGAAAAAGTTTTGTTAACACGGCTGCAATGACATTAGTCTGTTCTAATTCAGTGTTTTTTGGTGAAGATTGTACGGTTGCTTGGAACACATTGATTATGGATACAGATTGGCATCAAACAATTGATGTTGTAAACAACAAAGTTAAGCCATGTAGCAAGCCAATTCATGTCGGTTGTAGGACATGGATTGGTACACGAGCAATAGTGCTTAAAGGTGCGCATATACCTGATGGATGTATTATAGGAGCAGGTGCTATCATCACCCAAAAGTTCGATAAAGAGAATGCTTGCATAGTAGGAAATCCAGCTCGAATAGCAAAAGAAAATATTACAATGCAAAGAAAGAATTAAAATATAGTTATGAATATGAATTTCTTTATAATTATCTATAAATCAATATTCAGGGGGGGGGGGGCAAAATTAGACAGTGGTTCTTTCAAAAATATGCTCAAGCATATTTTAAGAGTAGAGGCGCAATTCTTGAGTCTCCGTCACATTTTTATGGAAAGACATTGCTCAATTTTGATAAAACAAGTAATGTTAATATAGGTACAAATTTTATATGTCGTTCTGGTAAAACAAATCAAATAGACAATAGCTCTACTTCTAAATTAGTATGCGGACCTGACGTCAAACTTTCGATAGGGGATATTCTGGTACTTCTAATACCAATATTTATGCAATGGAGAGTGTATCAATTAGTCATCATGTTAATATAGGTGCATCCACATTAATATTTGACACCAATTTTCATAGCACTAATTGGCAAGACAGATTATCAAGGTCGACAGATTGTGTTAATGCTAAAACATCTCCAGTGCTAATTGGCAATTATGTGTTTATAGGAGCACGGTGTATTATAACGAAGGGGTGCTGTATAGGAGACAGATCAATGATTGCAGCTGGAAGTGTGGTTGTATCAGCCATTCCTGCTGATGAATTATGGGGCGGAAATTCTGCAAAGTTCATTAAAAAGTTAATATAAACATCAAACATTCTATGATAGGTATTTTATTACTTATAGTGGCCTTATTCTATTACTTTAAGCCACAGAAACGATGGATAAGTTATTTTCTTTATGCCAGTTTTATGCTAAATGGTTTTTGTTTACTGACAGATAGTGTTATTGGCTTTAAAAATGCTGATATGGCTGTAATATATACGTTTATCATATCCATAAATCTTATATTAAAAGGGAAATATAAAATATCAAATATCTCATTTATAAAGCAATATAAATGGCTGATTATTTTTTTCTTTTGTTCTTTCTTATTTTCTGTCGTATATTATAAATTTACTTTATTTGATGTATTACAAGGTTCTCGAGCTTACTTATTATTGTTTTCATTACCTATAGTGTGTAATATGTCTGAATATAATTTTAAAAAATTAATGAAGGCTGTTTTCATTATTACATCAATAACCTGCTTCTTATATATAATGCAAACTGCTGTTGGACGCCCCTTAATGCCTTATGGAGATGGAACGGCAGATTCTTATACAATAGATTTTACAACAGGGCTTGCAAGATTCTATAATATGCCCCCATTCACAACTTTTTTTCTTGCTTTATCTTTTGTAAATCCACAAATATTTGGAAAGAGAGTAATCATATTTAGAATTTTATTCTTTTTGGCGTTGGTTTGTTCGTTGGGACGAACAGCTATTGCTGCTGGCATTTTAGTTACATTTTTAGCCGTCTTTTTTAGTGGAAAAGCATCTAGATTGATAAAGGTTGGATTGGCTATGTCTATACTATTTATTCCCTTAGCCGATGTAATACAAGATAGATTTAGAAAGGGGGAAACAGATAAAGATTTAAGCATTTTGTTGAAAGGCGGTGCGATTGATTATGAAAACACAAATGATGGAGGTACCATGACGTATAGAATTGCATGGGTTCTTGAACGATATAACTATATAATTGAACGTCCTATTGTGGAGCAAATATTTGGGCTCGGCTTTATTTCGGATGCCAACCCTAAGACTGTAAAGAAATACAACTTTCGTCTTGGTTTATATAATCCATATACAAAAACAGCAACGCAGCTCACGACGCCTGATATAGCTTATGGAAACCTTTTAACTCAATGGGGATTTGTAGGAGGTTCATTATATTTGATTTTTGTAATAAGCATGATTTATTTTTTTTATAAGCGCAGGAAATTTAATGCATATACAGCTGTTGTAGCTGCATATTTAATTGCATTATTACTACTATCTTTTAGTGGTAACGAAATGTCTCAACCAAAGAATTTCATATTATATTTCATAGTATTATCAACCTTTATCAATAAGCAGAAACAAGATGAAATTAATTCACATAGAGTCAGGATTGGGTAATCAGATGTTGAGCTATTGCGAATTTCTGTCTATGCGAAAGGCAAATCCAAATGATGATATTTACGTAGAAACTATCATTTTTGATATCCCGGAGTGTAACGAAGTAACATGCCAGTGGAATGGGTATGAACTAGAAAAGGTATTTGGAATAAATTCTCCTAATATCAGCACAATTGTATCAGATAGTAATTGGGAGAATTTGATGAATGAGATACGTGATAGTCATTTTTGGGAAAAAAATATGAATTATCCAGTCTATTTCACTAAGGCTTTTAAGAACATCGGCATTGATTTAGTTAATACATGGGGCGATTTTGAGCAACCGCAATTCATGCAGGAACATAATGAAAAAAAGAGCAAGGGAAGCCTAAAGTATAGAATCCATCATTCTGTTCCTTATATGCATTTGAGAATGTGGAAAATGCGTAAACCAAAAACAATCGTAGATTGCAGCAATGAACTATTTCCCTCTTCTTCTGACAATCTATTTGCAGGTCAAAAACTTAAATTCAAGAATAAGGGAAGCGGTATAGAACTTATTGAAAATGAAATACGTCAGTCTTTTACTTTTCCTGCTCTCAAAGGCCAAAAGAATATCGATGCGATGGATTATATCCGAGCTTGTAATTCAGTAGCTATTCATGCACGCCGAGGCGATATGTTAGGTTCTAACTATGCTTGTTATGCTACCGGATATTTTAAACGTGCTGTAAAGTATATACGTAGGCATTCTCACAATCCTAAATTCTTTATTTTCTGTGATCCAGGAAGTATACAATGGGCAAAAGAGAATGAAAATGTCCTTGGACTTGACTTTTCAAAGGATGAGATTCATTTCGTAGATTGGAATAAATCAACTGATAGTTATATAGATATGCAATTGATGGCAGAATGCAAACATCAAATCATAACAAATAGCTCTTTTGGTTGGTGGGGGGCTTGGTTGAATACTAATCCAGATAAAATAACAATATCACCTGATTATAGAATAAATACTACTCACACATTATAATTTCCCATTATGGCTAGAGATTCAAGTATAGATATAGCAAAAGGAATAGGTATTACACTTGTCGTATTTTTCCACTTTGTTCATTTAAACAAGCTTCCTTATTTTTATGAATGGGGGGGGTAAACTCACTTTATCAACAATGCACAGACAAATCAATAGCAGTTTGGGGCGTAGAAGATTATCCATATCAAAAAGGGTGTAAGCAACGATGTGATATCTATCAGAATCTCCTTATTTGAATTCTGGTGTAATGATTATGAATCTTACACACTGGAGAGAAGTTTCTAAAAAAATCAATTTTATCAAATTGTTGAAAAAGGAAAGATAAACAAAAAAGCATCAATGATCAAGATGTTATTAATATTGTTTTTGAAGGGAATATAAAATCTCTCAGCCAAAATACAATTGCACAAATATGTTCTTTGGAATTAGAACTCCGATGCTTCCTAAATATTCCCAAGCATGGATTGAAGCAAGAAAAGATCCTATTATAGTCCATTTTACGAATGCTCGCAAACCATGGGCTGAATCCGTGTGGCACCCATATAAGAAAACTTGGATTGATTGTTTAAATCAAACTCCGTATACCGGGAAAGTAAGTATAACTAATTATAGAACCATAATTGATAGTCTTTTTATATTTCTCACATCTTTATGTGATAGCATAAGATTTGTCATTTATAAAATTAAAACAAAACGATGTCTCTTATAAGTAATTTGATTAAGCGATATAATCTTTTAAAGGAAGAGAAGATGAAAAAAAATTAGGCCATTGCGGTATTGATTGTAATATTCTGCCACCATGGTCTATAGGTGTGCCACAAAACATCTACCTCGAAGATTATACTTTGGTTCAACCGCATAGTAATTTCGTGATTGCAGGAGGAAGAGTCTTTATCAAGAAATGGACTAGTCTTTCTTTTAACTGCACTATAGTTACAGGAAACCACAAACCTACAGTAGGCCTCAATCAGCGAATAATAGAACGACTCCATATAAACGATATTGAAAAGGATGTTGTTATTGGAGAGGACTGTTGGGTAGGTGCTAATGTGACTATCCTTTCTGGGACGATGCTTGGACGTGGCAGTGTTGTTGGGGCTTGTAGTTTATTGAATAAATCTTCCCCCCCCCTATGCTGTTTTAGTAGGAACGCCAGCTAAAATTGTTGGAGTAAAATTTTCGTTAGAGCAAATACTTAAACACGAAAGCAATCTTTATCCAGAGCATGAACGTATGAGCCGCGATGAGCTTGAAGTTCTTTTTGAGAAATACTATAAAGGACTGAAATCTATGGGCACAGACTATTTGTCTCCTGAAGAGAAGATGAAATCTATGCAATATGCTAATATGCAATATAAAATATGATAGATAATAAAATTGACCTTAGATAAGTTAATTTCCCAATACAGAGGATATCTAATGGGATGGGTAATCATACTTGTCTTAGTATTTCATTTCCCCTTTGCCGACCCAAGTTGGCCCCTCTTGTGAGTTATACCAAAGGTAAATTGTGCTGCAATGTGGATATTTTCCTTTTCCTCAGTGCATTTGGGCTTTCATATAGTTACAAAGAGAATAGTCTTTCTCATTTTTATAAGAACCGTTTGATACGTATTTTCCCTTTGTTTGTAATAGCTCAGATTGTCTGTACACTATTAGTCCAGTATCAGACGAGGCAGTCAGCATCTTTAATAGATTGGATATCGAATTTATCATCTTTTTCCTATTACGGAATTGGAGGAACGACATTTAATTGGTATATTTCTTTTATACTACTGCTCTACATACTTTTTCCATTACTACATCTATTGATAAAGAAGTTAGGCATTTATGCATTGTTATTAGCATCCATTCTTATATTTGTCATTTTTCACAATAATCAATTGGAATGGCAATATGATTGTGCATTAAGTCGTCTATCAATGTTTTTGTATGGAATATATTTTGTCATGAATAAAAATTCGCGGACAAATATAATACTGGGTGGAGTGATTGTCTCTATGCTATCTTTTTTTTCAGACGCTAGTTATATTCGTATGGAATCTATTGGATTATTTGTAATGATAATCCTATTATGTAGTATTTTAATACCCCCCATTTGATTGGAGACAGGCTTATAAGGCTAATGATCGCCATAGGACGTTACACGCTGGAGATATATTTGGCCAATGGAATTGTAATGTTAAATATGGTATGTCTGCCTATTCAGTATAAGATGAAAATATATTGGATGATACTCCTTTACATAATGCTTAATGTCATTTATTCATGTGTGTTTATAGGTGTCAACAACTTACTAAAGAAAATTATTAAATAAATATGATACAAGTAATCGTTTTTTCATTTAATCGAGCTTTGCAGCTTGATACATTGCTCTGTACTATGCTGGAGCATTGGAAGCAGCCTTCATTTGAACTAGATGTAGTTTATAACACCTCATCTTTAGATTTTCAAAACGGTTATGACATGCTGATAGAAAAGATGTCTAAGAATCCTTTTATTCATTTTCATAAAGAAGAACAACCTGCTGATAAAGTCGGTATTCGTGATATATTGAATATTCATAATATAAAGCGATTTTATGAAAGGAAATGCCTCCGTCATCCGAGGACAAACTTTCGCTCACTAACTATTAATTTAATGGAACAGTCATCGGCTAAACATATCATGTTTATGACTGATGATGCCATGTTTATAGATGACGTCAATCTCAATGAGGATATTTTGACTTGGATACTTAGCGAGCCTGAACAAAATCAGTATGCTTTGAGGGTAGGTTTTGGCATGGATGACAAAAATGCGCACTATAATGAGTGTGCAGACTATCTGGCTTGGGAGTTCGATAAGCAAGATTCATCTACAAATTGGGGCTATTGTTTTTCTGTTGATGCTCATATCTACGCAAAATCTACTATCCTTGAGTTGTTTAAGCGTAATCTATTTGTAAATCCGAATACGCTTGAGGGTCCGATATATGGAGATGCCTTCCGTCATGGCCTTCTAAATCAAGGGCGGGGACCTAAATACACTAAAATACTCAGTTTCCCCATCAATATGGTACAGACAGTAGATAAAAATGAGACCTTGGGTGTATCGACTGAAAAGATGAACCAATATTATCTTGATGGATATACTATGAGATACCCATTACCAGAGAAGCCTAATCACTTCCAGCAATATCCAGAATCCTTACTTTTCTACAAAGATGGTGAAAAAAAAGCTATAAAAATGGTATAATGGAAGCACTGCGTTTTAACAATATTGATATAGCCAGAGGCTTGGCGATGTTGGTAATCATCGAGTGGCACACTTTAGGGTTTCACTGCTCATATACAGATGGCTGGGCTATGCCTATCTTCTTTTTTATTATGGGAATCTTTTACAAGCAACCTGTTTGTCTTAGAGATGTTGTTTTGAAGAAAGCAAAAGGGCTACTGATTCCTTTGCTGGCGTTTAGTTTTCCAGCTTTGATTATAGCATTGGTGAGTAAATCTCTTACTAGTGTAGTTAAACAGATACTGAATCCATATGTTAACCTACATGGGGTAGCATGGTTTTTACTTTGTACGTTTTGGTGTTATATCATAAGTTATTTAGTCCACAAGTATATAAAGTCTGAACTGCTTGTACTTATTACTTTTATTTTGATTTCAGTTATAGGATACTATACAGGCCAAATGCATATCCTTAGTCATCGCGTTGTTCTTCCTTTCTATTTTTCTACAGCTATGACAGCAATAGGCTTTTTAGGGATAGGTGAGATATGTAAAAAGTATATTTTATCTATTCAAGATTATAAATTTAAATATTTAAGTGCAAGTTTGCTTGCTTATTGGGGGGGGTAATTATGTTCTCGCCACAAGAAACTAGTTATATTTGGAATACTTATGGCAATTCATACATTTCGTTATTATATAACGGTGTAGCTGGAAGCGTTTTTATTATATCATTGAGCAACTACTTATCTTCAAAATTGTCGGCATTGGGTAAATACTCTCTGCTACTTCTCCTTATTCATCCTTATATGATTATGATTTTTTCTTCATTTCTTTCGGGATGGATTCTATATTCGGCAATTTTGGTATCTTCAATAATACTTTCGTTACTCTGCGGTAGATATTTACCGACTTTGAGTGGTTTAAAGAAATAATTAATATGAATACGAAATCTCCTACAGTTACAGTTCTTTCGATGTGTTATAACAAAGCTGATACAATTATGCGTTGTTATGACTCATTGCGCAATCAGACTTGCTATGATTTTGAATGGATCATTGTCAATGACGGAAGTACTGACAATATACTGGAATTACTACCTCTTTTCAAGAACGATTTATTTCCCATTCATTTTATTGATAAAAAAAATGAAGGAATATCACCTACATGGAATCGAGGCGTTCAACATACTAAAGGTAAAGTGATATTCCGTGTAGATCCTGATGATTGGACTTATCCTCAAGCGATAGAAAAGATTGTTCAATACTATCCACTTTTGGAAGATGATAATAAACTTTGCGGGGTGGTGTTTCAGAGTACATTCGAAGATGGAGAGTGCGTAGGTTACCATCCATTCTCAAACAAGATTACCCGTTGCGATTTTTCTACATTTCGTGTAGTGCACCATGCCGTCGGAGATCGGGCAGAGGTCTGTTTGACATCCGTATTTAAAGAGTTTCCATGGCCTAATTATAGTAATGAAAAGTTCTACCCTGAAAGCGTTATGTGGAATAACATTGCTAATAAATATGATGCACTGTATGTAAATGAACCTATTTATATCCGTGAATATGGAGATAACTGTATTTCGGCTAATAATAGTGCCGTCATGCGACAGAATCCTAAAGGCTATATGGATGGAGCTATCAGTCAAATACAAACTATTATGAAGTACCCCCCCCATTCTTTTAAGAGAGCATTGAGATGCAGCAAGATTGCATGCAATTATTTCCGATATGGAATGTATTCTAAAGATATATCATGCATAGGAATGATAAAGAGACTTCCTGCGTATTATCAAAGATTCACATTCCCTGTAGGTGCGTGTATGCATATTCTTGACCGGTATTTCCCCTCACTGATTCATTGGATAGTAACAAAATTATCAGGGAGAAAGAGCATATTAAAGAAAGATAGACAAAAACTGACGAACGAATTAAGATGTTAGATATAAAGTACTCAATAATAACACCTGTATATAATAGAGAGGATTGTATAGCACGATGTGTAGAGAGCGTAATCCAACAAAGTAAAAATATTCATTATGAACATATAATAGTAAATGATGGAAGCTCTGATCACACACTGGATATTATTCAAGACTATTCTCATCGTTATGATCCATATATCCGAGTAATAAACTTCTCTAAAAACCGAGGTGTTAATGCTGCTCGCAATGCAGCCATTCAATCCATGCAGAGAGAATATGGTATCATATTAGATAGTAATGATTATTTTGTAGATACTGCTTTAGCCGATATAAATGAATATCATATAAAATATCCGCAGTATAAGCATTATATGTTCTCGCCCGATGATTGCGTAGATTATTATGGTACCAATAAGCTGCTTGGCAATACTAAGAATGGTCAAATCAAAGAGTTACAATATACCGATTTTCTCTTAAACAAAATATCAGGAGAGTTTATTCATGTAGTACATAAACAAATCCTTCAGATGTATCCGTTCAATGAGTCTTTGCGTATCTATGAAGGCTTATTCTTTTTGAGGTTTTATCGTGAAGAGAAAGTAATGCTCTTCTGCAATAGGGTAGTCACAATTCGTGAACGTAGCAGAGCTGACTCCGTATCGAGAGATTTTCTTAAAACTTCACTTGCTGTAGTTCAACGAAGTCGATTATGTAAGGAATTAAAATTAGAATAATTCGCAGAAAACTTAAAGAAATATGATCCTTCAATGCTTTACAGTTTGTATTTTGAATTACTAGATGACTTATTGAGGTTGTCTGATTATCAATCATATAAAAGTATATGTAAAGAAATAAAAAGAAATGGCTTCAGCTGTCCACGGATTTTTAATGCTATATATTTCTTTCGCATGGGGTATTTGGATTACCTTTCACGAAAGGCATTCTTAGTTATCAAATATAGATTATTAGGAACATCAATAGGATAGTAAAACTTTTGTTTTAGAAATTAGAATTGAGTATGGAAGATAATAAAAAACTAAAAGTAATACATATTTTTTGGGGATTGGCTTTTGGTGGCATTGAGACTATGTTGGTAAATATAGCAAACGAACAATGCGTTGCCGGAGCTGAAGTATATGTTATGATTATTAATAATTGCTATGAACAGTCTCTTATCTCCGCATTAAATCCTAAAATACATCTAATATTGATAAATAGGAAACTGAAATCAACATCACCTTGGTTTGTATTTAAAATCAATAAAGAAATAAGTTTTATTAAACCTGATGTAATACATTTGCATAGAAGTGAAATTAATCGCCTAATTTGGAATAAACGATTAAGTCGTGAAGCGTTTATAACGCTTCACGCCTTACCGACAGGGTCGGTAAGGCGCTGTGGCTTACTACGTCAATTATTGCATAAAATAATGAGGCAACCACAAGTGTATAGCAATGTTATCGATATGGATAATATCAAGCATGTCTATGCCATTAGTAACTTGGTAAAACAAGAATTACAAGAGAAATATGGAATAGAGAGTAAAGTAATATGCAATGGTATCCTAACAAAACGATTTAAGCAACGTACAGCTCAAAAGATGTGTAAACCCTTACGTATCGTAATGGTCAGTCGTTTAGAACATGACAAGAAAGGACAAGACCTTTTGATACAAGCAGCTTCTGAGTTGCGAGGACAAGTTATGGTCGATTTTATTGGTGTAGGCTCTAGCATGGAACTTCTTCAAAAAATGTCACGTGAACTGCAAATGGAGAACTATATTCATTTCTTGGGGAAGCAAACGCAAGATTATGTAGCTGAACATTTAGCTGATTATGATCTTTTTGTTCAACCATCTCGATGGGAAGGATTTGGACTTACTATAGCTGAAGCAATGGCTGCTAATGTACCTGTTTTGGTAAGCGAAGGTCAAGGACCTGCAGAAGTAACATGTGGTAATATGTATGGATGGTTGTTTAAGAATGGAGATGCTTCAGATTTAGCAACCCAAATAAGTTATATTACTACCCACTATGATGAAGCAGTGAAAAAAGCTAGATCAGCACAAGTGTTTGTCAGGGAAACATTCGATGTTAGTGTAACAGCACGAAAGTATCTGACGGAATATAAAAATGTAATTGATAAGCAGAATAATGAAAGTTGATGAATTAATTAACCAGTTGATTTTTGGAAAAATAACTATATCTCAAGCTCTGCAGCTGTCTAGGATAGAATATGTAAAAAAAATAACAGAATAATCTCTTAATTGGATTAATTAATAAAGGTATAGAGGCAAAACATCAACAATAGGATTTTACCATTATGAGCAATAATATTTCCTCTATCCACAACTGTTACGGCTGTGGCGTATGTGCCGCAGCCTGTGCAAAGAAAATCATTGAGATCAAACTCAATGACAAAGGCTTCTATGAACCAAGAATAATAAACACAAACAAGTGTACCAATTGCGGTCTTTGTATGGATGTCTGTGCCTTCAATCATCAGGAACTGGCCAACGACGAGCAGCGCCCTCTCAAGAGTTATGCTGCCTGGAGTAAAGAATATGCGGTGCAGCGCAAGTGCTCTTCGGGCGGCGTGGGCTATGAGCTCGGTCGTACCTTGCTCACTCAAGGCTATCAGGTATGTGGTGTCCGCTACAATCCGGAGGGCAATCGGGCTGAGCACTACATCGCCTCTACCCCCGAAGAACTGATACCTGCTATCGGTAGTAAGTATATCCAAAGCTATACCGTGGACGGATTCCGTGCCATCGATCGCAAGAAGAAGTATTTGGTTACCGGTACGCCTTGCCAGATGGATTCGTTCCGCCGCTACATCCGCAAGTTCAAAGTGGAGGATAATTTCGTGCTGATGGACTTCTTCTGCCACAGCGTTCCCTCCATGCTTGCTTGGAAACAATACCTTCACATTGTAGAGCAGACCGTGGGTAAAGTGAACTATGTGTCGTGGCGCAACAAACGTACAGGATGGCACGATTCATGGGCGATGAGCATAGATGGCGAGAAGACTGCTGACAAGGTGAACTGGCACGATTCTTACAATTTGTTAATAAGGGAAAAAAAAAACTATCTATATTCCAGACTGTCGCAAGGCGACATTTTCTACAACTTGTTCCTTGGCGATTTTTGCTGCAATCGGGCTTGCCAGAAGGAGTGTAAGTACAAATACAACCAATCTAGTGCAGACATCCGTATTGGCGATCTTTGGGGGAAAACATATTCAAAGAATGAAGATGGCGTGAGTGCACTGGTGGCTTTCACCCAGAAAGGTTGTGAGATAGTTCAACAACTCAATTGCCAACTCACGGAACATCCTTTTGAAATAGTGGCTGAAGGTCAGATGAAGCAGAACTGCCATACGGCTCACTTGGCTGCTATTGCTTGGAAATGGTTGCTTAGTGGGAAGTACAAGGATGCAAAAGATTGGAAGCGTTTGATTCTGGCAGAGAAGGTGCTTCAGTTGCCGAAGCGAGTAATAAGAAAAATTAAGTCATATTTATAAGACTGTTTGAAAATGAAAATAGGAATAATAACTTATCATAAAGTATATAACTGTGGCTCTTCGCTTCAAGCTTATGCCACTTTGCAAACATTCAAAAAACTTGGCGTAGATGCAGAGTTGATAAATTTTGTGCCAGATAGATTTAAAAACTATGGTAGTTTTAAACAGACTTATGCTGATAAACGATACTTCGGAAATCCATTGAAAGCTTTCGTTGCTACATTGTTTTCTCTTTATTCCCGGAAGTATCAAAAAACATCGTTTGATAAGTTCAATAAGTATTTAGAGCTGGGTAAAGAACTCTATACAGATGATTTGCCTAAACAGAAGTCTTATGATGCGTATTTTACAGGAAGTGATCAAGTGTGGAACAACCACTTTGGAGGATTTGAAAAAGCATATTTCCTTGATTTCGTTCCAAAGGGCAAACCCTGTTTTGCTTATTCTGCTAGTTTTGGAAAGTCTGAGTTTACTAGTCAAGAAAATGAAGAGCTCAAAAAGCTGTTAACCAAATACAAATATCTATCTATCCGTGAAGATAGTGGCTGCAAACTTGTAAAGCAATTAGGATTTGAAGCCGAGCAATTGCTGGATCCCATTTATACACTGACAAAAGAAGAATGGCAAGCGATTGTACATCAATCTGTTAAAGGTAAATACATCTTGATCTATCAAATTTCCTATAAAAGTAATTGCATAGGATATGCGAAAGAGTTATCACGCCTGAAAGGTGGACTTCCAATTTACTTCATCGAATACGAACGCAAACCTCATCATTCAGGTGTTAACTATGTTTTTACTCCTGAAGTAAATGATTTCTTGGAATTAATTAACGGAGCTGAATATGTAGTAACCGATTCATTTCATGGCACTTCGTTCTCTTTGAAGTTTAATACCAAGTTCTTTGCAATTCTTCCACCAGCTTTCCCCAGCCGCTTAACAAGCATCCTAAATCTACTTAATTTAACAAACAGAGTCATCTCAAATAAAGAAGACTTGGTTAAAGTTTGCGATGCCCCTATTGATTGGAATTATGTGAATGAAAAATTAGGCAAAGAGGCTGAGAAGAATATTCAGTTCTTATCAAAATGTTTGGCATCACTTAAATTAATACTTCGTTAAGTTTGTGCTTAATCCATTAATATTCAGCGAGTCAATTAGCATAGTTTAGAATAAAAAGAATGGTCAAGTGGTTGGTTCTCGGCATTTTTGATGAATAATCACAAACATTAAAGATATGCAGGAAACAGCATTTGACCTATATGAGGAAACCGTAACCGATGCTTTGAAAGAATGTTCAACTAAGTTACGCAAAAAATTCAAAACAGCTTTCATTCAAACGATGATTTTGTTTATGGTAATACCAAGAAAGATAAACTTCACCCAAATGGGACGCTACAGCGATAGTTGCGAGCAACGATTCCGAGCCCTTTTCGGAAAGGGGTTCGATTGGGTGGAGTTCAACACTTCTTTGATGAAACGTGCTTACGGTGAAGGTGGCAGGAAAGCCATAGCCATTGATGCCAGCTATATCTCAAAGGCTGGAAAAAAGACTCCTTATATCGGAAAGTTTTGGTCGGGCTGCGCTTCTGCAATAAAGCGCGGACTGGAAATTCCCGGCATCGGCATTGTGGACGTTGAAGCCCGTGACTGCATCATGCTACGGGCGGAACAGACACCGGACAAGGCCTCACTGGAAAAAATAAGTGAGGGCTACGGATTTGTCGAGTGGTATCTTGACGTGCTACGCAAATGCAAGGATAATTTGAGCAAGATAACCCGATACGTTGTTGCAGATACCTGGCTCTCAAAGGCAACCTTTGTTAATCCACTTGTGGAAATGAACTTCCATTTAATAAGCAGACTTCGAGATGATGCTGCGCTTTGGTATTCCCATGACGGTGTACGCACCGGCAAGAGAGGTCGTCCGAGAGTGAAAGGGGAAAGAATAGACTTTTCCAATCTTGACTATTCTCGGTGCGAAACTCTCGACATAGAGGCAGGCGAAGCTTATGTCATCAAGGCATACTCAAAGGCGATGAAACGCAATATAAAAATCGTAGTGCATTATCCCGATTCGGGAGATCACAAGATTTATTTCTCTACCGATCTTAGTATGTCGGGGAAAGACATTATCGAGTACTACAGAACCAGATTCCAAATTGGATTCTGCTTTCAGGATTTCAAGCAATTTGCAGGGCTATACCATTGCCAGGCACGTGACCTCGCTAAACTTGACTTTGCCTTTAATGCATCACTCGCATCGGTCAACATTGGCAAAATCATGCGAAAGGAATTTTATCCATCGCTATCCATAGGTTTGCTAAAGTCTTATTTGAGCAACATTTACATGTTTAACAGATTTTTAGCAAAGTCAGGTCTGAGACCGAACAAAACTTTAAATGCTAAACTTGTCAAAGAACTCTTTGGTCTTGTGACTAATGCCGCTTAGACCATATCTGATTTTTTAACGGACTATTGAATTAACAAACTACTTGCTTATGCTTTTTATAGCAAAGAGCATATGAAGTTAATACCAGATAATGGATGTTATAAACTCCAAGTTAATGGTCAAGATATAAAGTTTCAAAAAGTGTCTACAGGCGAAAGAGGAATCCTTGGTCTCTGCTATTTCTTCGCTAATATATCAGAAGGATGTGAGGTTGGTCACGAATATGAGTATGAATGCCTTGTTTGCATTGATGATTCTATTTCAAGTTTTGATAAAGAAAATGTTGTTGGTGTGATGTCTCTTTTACGAAAAGAATCTGCTGAGATTTTAAAAAAGAACCCTAAAAGCAAGATTTTGATACTTACGCATGATTTGCAGACTGTATTCAACTTACATAAAATACAAGCAGAATTACTTCAGCATCCTAAACCAATTGTCCAATTAAAGAATTATCAATTAGTAGAAGAATCTATTCAAAACAAAAAAAGCAGAAGTGAATATAAAAGACTTTTAAATCAGATTTATGATTTTATCAATACAGGTGTAGAGTCTACTGATTTATCTATAGGTAATATAATGCGTAAAGTGCTAGAAGCATATGCGACATTTGTTTATTCGAATAGTTTTGAAAGTGCATTTCGAGATGAAGAAGTATTAAACTTGTTGCCTGAGAATAAAAGAGGATTCTACAAAAACTTTATGTATAGATTAATTCTGAATGGAGAAAGTCATTCAGAAGAGCGTATTTATAATTAGATGACTTCATGGAGTTTTATACGATTGAAGAAAAGGGAAGGACAGCCAAAGCTCTTTTAGTTCTACTTTATCATATTAACTACAAACACTTAAAGTCTTACTTAAATTCTGATAAAATGGATACCATAAGAAATTGGTCTGAAGATGCATTTGATATACTATAGTATTTAAACAATAAATCGATAAAAAAATTATGAAACAAAATATCATTCTTGCCGACTGCTGTCCAGAAGAAGTGTCAACCTTCACCAAGGGCTGCATGGAGCAATCAGGCAAACAGTTTGAGACGTTATCATCCATTAGCAATGGTAGCCATAGCACGGCTTGGCGGAACTTAGCTCGCTATGCAGCCTATTTTGTCTATCCATTCAAGGTGTTTCTACATCGCAAGCAATATGGTATCATTTTGGGATGGCAGCAATTCTATGCCATCAACTATGCGCTCTACTGCCGTCTCTTTCATGTGAAGAAAACAAATACCTTGGTTGCAGTGAACTTCACCTATAAGCGGAAAGCTGGACTCATTGGAAAGCTGTATCATAACTACATGAAGTATGCCTGTAACAATCAATATTTGGACTATCTTCATATACCATCTTTAAACTATGTTAATATTTGCACAAAAGATTTAGGTGTTGCTGCAGAGAAGTTTATCGTTACGGGGTTTGGTGTGCCTGACACTTTCAACGAGATGAAAGACCACAAAGCTCCTATACAGGATTTCTCATTGTCGATAGGTCGGTCCAATAGAGACTTTGATTTCTTGGTAAAAGTATGGAACCAGCCTTGCCTAAAGAATAGTCGATTGGTGATAGCTAGTGATACATGGAAGCCGGCAGGTGCTTTGCCTAGTAATGTCATTCACAGAGATGATATCAAATATGATGATTCGTTTGCTTGGTTCAATTCTTGCAATCTGTGCATTACTCCCATTGAGGATAGCAATATCTGTTCTGGAGACACCGTATTGCTGACGGGCATGATGTTCAGCAAACCTTCGATAGTGACTGCTCCCAGCACATTGGCTGAAATGTATGTCCGTAATCAGGAGAATGGCCTCTGCATACCTAAAAATGTAGAGAAAGCTGCGCTGATGATTGCTGAACTATTAGCAAATAAAGAACAAATGGCTGAACTTGGAGCGAAAGCACGAAAGAGCTATTTGGATAGTTTCTCGCGCAAAAGTATGGGAAAAGCTTTAATAAAGGCAATGAAAATATAATAAGTCTCATTCAATGAATTTTAAGATTATGCAAACACTTTATACTTTTGACAAGTCGAAAACAACATTGATGAAGGCAGTGTTGCCATTCATTATTATTATCCACCACTTATCCAATCATTTCTTGGATACAGCTTGGATTCACCCATTTTATTACGCAGGAATATCTGTAGTAATTCTTTTTTTCTTTATATCAGGTTATGGTATCATTGCCTCTTATTTGAAGAATCCGCATTATTTTGACGGCTTTTTCAAGAAGCGTTTCTTGAAAGTATTGCTTCCTTATCTGTTCATATTAGCCCTTTGGGTAGCATTCAATCCGCTATAGTTAGGACAGTCGGCTATATCCGTATTCACAAATAACGACATAGGTCATTTCCTGCCCCATAGTTGGTTCGTAATCGTGTTGCTCTCGATATATATACATATAATAATTAAAATACGGGCTTCTATCGCAGCAAGAGCGAGTCAGGTTTTACTGGGTATTCTAGTATGGTATTCCGTCGGGCTAAGTCTTGAACTGGGTAGATAAGTAATTTGTAAAAATTAAATCATACTAAGCCGCATGGACAAAATTGATAACGAGTTCATCTCCAACTGCCGCCAGTGCTCTGTTTGTAGCATGGAACAGAGAGTCTGCGGATACATAGTCCGCAGGTCTGAGCCATTTGCCTTTGAGTATACGCCACAACGTTTCGGCGATGTTGAGATGTGGGCTGTATGGCGGCAGGAAGAAAAGGAACAGTCCGCGTTTCTCCCATATAGGCCTGAGTTCAGCGATGAGTTTTCCACGGTGAACACAGGCATTGTCAAGGACAACAAAAGTGTCTTTCTTAATACGGAAGGAAAGTCTGTCGAGAAAGTCCGCAACCTTGTCCGCGGTAATGCTCTCTTGAGTGGAAAACCCTTCATAGCGGTTGTTCTGGTCAATCATTCCGAAGATATTGAGCCGATGCGCCCTTTGGGAAGGGATGAAGACATCTTCATCGCGGAATTGCCAGCCGTAAGGCATGTATCCTTCGGTACAGACATGGCTTTCGTCAGCAAAGTAAAGGTCTATGAGTCCTTCTTCTGCCTTTGTTTCGAGTTCTTGCAGTTCTCGGTCTTGTACACATAGAGCTGCGGCGAGGGTTTGCCCTTAGGACGCTTCCTTATACGTCTATATCTCGCGCCAATGCGGATAAAAAAGCCCTGAATGTACTCTCGCTCGCTTCCTTGCCAGAGACCTGCTGCCAGGCTTCCTTGGCTTTCTTCACGCTCTGCCTGTCTTGTTCGATAGCCTTGCGAACCGCTTCTTCGTCCGAGCAGTCCATTATAGGCTTACGACCACGTCCGGAACGTGTACCTAAACCTGTGATGCCTTCTGCCTCGAAGCGTTTCACCCAAGCATTCACCGATATATGTGTCATTTCCGTTTGCGCCCCAACATCTTTTGATTTCACACCTTGTGATTTTAGAAGAATTGCGCGGAAACGCATACGGTACGCATGGCTGTGGCCGGTACGGAAACCTTTCTCTAATTGCAGACGTTGCTCGTCTGTCAATTGGATAACTTTGATCTTTGCGATAACTATATGTATTTATGAGTTTATATAAAGCTATGCAAAATTTTCGATATAAACTAATTTTCAACATCTACTTATTGGTATGCATCATCGCCTGCTTTTGCATTGGGCATGCTTTACCGCATCCAAGAACAGCCTATCATGAAGTTCTTCGAGTCAAAGATAAACTGGAGTGTGATGCTGCCTTTAGCTGTAGGTGGATATGGGACACTCAATGCAATGTTGTTCAAGGACATCAATTCACTACTCATCACTTCTATTTCTGTGGCGGTGATGATGCGGTTGCGACCTATCCCATCAAATAAGATAGTCAACTTTTTCAGCAACATATCTTTTGAGATGTATTTGGCTCAAGGTATTCCTTTGGCTTTCTTCAAGCCTTGGATGGGTGAATGGAGGGCTACTTGTTCATTAATGGCAGTGCTGGCGATGGATATTGTGATTGCATTTGTGAGTCATATAGTAATTAAACGAATATTCTCATTCAAATTATTGAAATAAAAGTTTTTCCAGTATAATGAAGATAGTTTTAGCCAACAAGTTTTACTACCGACGGGGTGGCGACTGCATCTATATGCTCAATCTAGAGCAGTTGTTGAAGGAGCAGAGGCACGAGGTGGCAGTGTTTGCCATGGACTTTCCGGAAAATCTGGACACGCCCTGGAAAAAGTATTTCCCCAAGGAGGTGAAGTTCAAGCCGGGGCCGGGGATGATTGAGGCGTTCATGCGCCCCTTCGGCACAGCGGAAGTGAAGAAGAAGTTTACCGCGCTGCTCGATGACTTTCAGCCGGATGTGGTACACCTCAACAACATCCACTCACAGCTGTCACCCGTGATAGCTGAAATAGCTCACACACGCGGTATCCGTGTAGTGTGGACGCTGCACGATTATAAACTTCTATGTCCTCGCTATGATTGCTTGCGCAATGGGGATGAGGTGTGTGAGGCATGCTTTACGGACAAGCACAAGGTGCTGGAGTATAAGTGTATGAAAAACTCAAAGCTGGCGAGCTTTCTTTCTTATCGAGAAGCGAAGAAATGGACTCGTGAGCGACTGGAGGCCTGCACGGATGTGTTTATCGGCCCCAGCCGGTTTATGTACAACAAGATGGTTCAAGGGGGATTCAGTCCTGTCAAGCAACGTTCACTGTGCAACTTTATCGATGCTGCAAAATGTAAGCGTTCTGACTATACCGAACGTGAGGATTACTACTGCTTTATCGGTCGTCTTTCGCCTGAGAAGGGTGCTAAAACGCTTATCGAGGCTGCCAATCGGTTGCCTAACCACCGATTGGTGGTGATTGGCGGTGGTCCGCTAGAAGATGAACTGAAGGCGATGGCAGGCAAGCACATCGAGTTTGTGGGCTTCAAGCAGTGGGACGAGATTAAGGAATTGGCAGGAAAGGCTCGCTTTTCGGTCATTCCCTCGGAGTGGTATGAGAACAATCCTCTGTCAGTCATCGAAGCAGAATGCTTCGGCACACCCATACTCGGTGCTCGCATCGGTGGTATCACTGAACTTATCAATGAAGCTACAGGCATGACCTTCGAAAGCCGCAACGCAGCTGATCTACAAAATAAGATTGAGGCGATGTTCAATCATGAATTTGATTATAATATTATTGCTGCTGCTGCGCAGAAACGCTACGATGCTTCAAAATACTACAATGAAATCATGAAAATTTATCAATCAAAGATATGAAAAAAAATAAGATATGGATACTAATAACATTCCTTGTCCGACAGACGCAAGTATTATCTTGACTTACCGCTGTCCTATGCGCTGCGTGATGTGTAACATCTGGAAGAATCCTACCGACAAGAAGGAGGAGATTAAAGCCGCTGATTTGAAAAGTCTTCCCAAGTTGAAGTTTATCAACCTCACCGGAGGAGAACCCTTCATCCGTGAAGATTTGGCCGAGATTGTGGAGGAGTGCTACAAGCACACCGACCGTATCGTAATCTCTACCTCGGGCTGGTTCCAAGACCGCGTGATAGCACTGGCGAAGAAATTTCCCAACATCGGTATCCGCATCTCCATCGAGGGACTGGCCGAGAAGAATGACGAGTTGCGTGGCCGTCAGGGTACCTTCGACAAGGCTATCCACACGCTGAAGACACTACAGGAAATGGGCTTGAAGGATATCGGTTTCGGTTGCACCGTGAGCAACTACAACTCGGGCGATATGCTGAAGCTTTATCAGCTCTCACTGTCAATGGGCTTGGAGTTTGCTACGGCGGCTTTCCACAACTCTTATTATTTCCACAAGGGTGATAACGTTATTACCAATCATGACGAGGTGTGCGGCAACTTTAAGCAGCTCATTGAGTGGCAGCTGAAGGAGAAGAGCCCCAAGAGCTGGTTCCGCGCCTGGTTTAACATGGGTTTGATTAACTATATCGAGGGCCGCAAGCGTATGTTGCCTTGTGAAGCCGGATTGGCCAACTTCTTTATCGACCCATGGGGCGAGGTGATGCCTTGCAACGGTCTTGAGACTCGCATGGATGGCAAGAAGGAGAAGCTGGATGGTGATGATGAGACGGTGGCGGAGTACAATGAGAAGTTGGCTGCCGATCCTGCTAATGTATCGAACGACAAACTGAAGCCTGCGGGTAGTGATACGCCGAAGACTTGGAGTATGGGTAACATCCATGAGGCTGACTTCATGACTATTTGGAACAGCGATCAGGCTGTTATGGTGCGTGAGAAAGTCCGCAAGTGCCCGAAGAATTGCTGGATGGTGGGTACAGCGAGTCCTGTGATGCACAAGTACATCAAGTATCCGCTCATGTGGGCTGCGAAGAATAAGCTCCGCTCTGTCATGGGCAAGGAGGCTTGTCTGGACTTCAAGTATTGTTCTGTAGGTCAGGATCCGGAGCAGGGCGATTTGAATTTTGATAGATAATCATCGGATTACACCGATTTAATTCAGGGGCATGGATTAATAGGATTAGAAGGATTATTTTTCAGGAGATGCTTTCAATGAAGTTGAATCCTGTGAATCCATGACTATAAGAAACATAGTATGACAACATTTACCCCCCCCAACAGCTAAATGCTGTTAAGAATCAGAGAATTGTATCCTTGGATATTGCAAAGGCTATTTGCATCATACTCGTAGTGATAGGACATTATGTACCGGATAATTCTCCGGATTGGTATGTGAGGGTTCATGATGTGATTTATTCGTTTCATATGCCGCTGTTTATGTTTGCCAGCGGATATGTGTATATCGCTACCAAGAAGGAGGTGCCTTATGGAGAGTTTCTCTTGAAGAAAGTGAAGCGACTGATGGTTCCTTACTTCGCTACTTCCGCTTTAGTGATCAGTATCAAACTAGCTACGCAAGGCGGGATGAGTGTGGACAATCCGGTAACAGTTCTATCTTTTGTGAAGATGTTCTATCAACCCGAGGCGGGATATTTTCTTTGGTTTATATGGGCATTGTGGTGGATGTTTGTATTAGTCCCTTTTTTTAAGACGAAGCAAAGTAGAATCTTGTTGTTTGCTATGGGCGTACTGCTTCACTTTCTTCCGTCAGGATTAACGAAGATGTTCTGTATGCATGAGTTTTCAGTGATGCTCGTTTGGTTTATGCTGGGCGTAATGGCGTTTGAGACAGAATGGTTACATCGGTTTTTGCAGCCGTTTAGTTACACAAAATTGGGGATAGCCAGTCTTTGCTTTGTGGCAGGTGAATGTATGTATATGATGAAATGCACAGCTATCCCATACTTTAGTCTCATCCTTTCAGCCATTGGTATCTGGTTTGTCATCGAGATGTCTAAATGCATTTGCAAAGGATGGACAGAAGTAAAGAAAGGCCATTGGCTGATGGCGGTATCGGCATCGAGTTATATCATCTATTTGTTTCACACTACGTTTGAAGGATTTATCAAGGCGATTGTTCGCAAATTGCCGATGGATACGGATGTGTGGTACATATTTGCGCCTTCGGTAATTGTTGTGGTTGCAGCAGGTGTTGTTGTACCCATCGTATTGCATCGGTACGTTTTAAATCGATTTAAATTGACCCGAATGCTGTTCGGGCTGTAATTCATCATAATTTATGAAACTTGTAGTTACCGGCACCCGTGGTATTCCGAATATCATGGGGGGCGTAGAGACGCATTGCGAGGAGCTGTTTCCTCGCATTGCCGCTAAAGGGGTGGACACAACCGTCATCCGCCGAAAGAGTTATGTGCACGATACGCTCACGGAATGGAAGGGCGTGAAACTCGTGGACATTGATACGCCAAAGAAGAAGTCGTTTGAGGCGATCATACATACTTTTCGTGCAATCAACAAGGCGAAGAAGTTTGGGGCGGATGTGCTGCATGTGCATGCCATCGGTCCTGCGCTGCTTGTGCCTTATGCGAAGATGCTAGGCATGAAGGTAGTGTTCACACATCATGGTCCTGACTATGACCGCAACAAGTGGGGCTTCGCAGCCAAAACCGTATTGAAGTTGGGTGAGCGCATGGGATGCATGTTTGCGGATGACGTGATTGTAATCTCGCATGTAATCAAGGACTTGATAGCGAGGAAGTATAACCGTACGAAGCGGGTGCATCTGATTTATAATGGAGTGCCGCAGCCTGACATCTGCGAGTACCATGAATATTTTAAGGACTTAGGCATTGAGAAGGGAAAGTATATCTTGGGTATGTGTAGATTTGTGCCTGAGAAGAACTTGCATCATCTAGTGGAGGCTTTCACGAAGATCAATCATGGAGATGTGAAGTTGGTATTGGCTGGCGACACGGACTTTGAGGATAGTTATTCACTTGACTTGAAGAAGGTGGCTCGTGAGGCTGGTGTGGTGCTGACTGGATTTGTAAAAGGTCAGAAGCTCCATTCGCTGCTCACAAATGCCCGATGTTATTGCTTGCCATCATCACATGAGGGGTTACCCATATCATTGCTAGAGGCAATGAGTTATGACCTACCTGTTGTGGTGAGTGATATTCCTGCCAATCTCGAAGTAAGACTAGACAAGGAGTGTTATTTCCCTTGCGGTGATGTAGATGCACTAGCTGCGCGCATACAGAAGCTTGTAGATGCAGAGTATCATCATGAGAAGTATGACATGAGCCAGTATGACTGGGATATAATTGCGAATCAAGTGATAACGATATATCAAGAATTTGTTCATTAAATAGTTAATCGAACCGTTAAACATAAAACCGAACCAACTTTATTCTAATGTAAGCAAACACTTGGTAGCAGAGGTCAATTCTCAATGCAAGTTTATACTCTGCTGGGCGAATGTACATTATAACGGTGGCCGCGCCATTCATTATTCCGCCATATTGTTTGTATATCCATCCGGAATTTCTACCTTTGTTGTTGTAATGTTTGCTTAAAAGCAGAATGTCATGAGCAGATACATCAACCCCTTTACCGATTTCGGTTTCAAAAAACTGTTCGGCACAGAGATAAACAAAGACCTTTTGATTGATTTCCTGAATACGATATTGCCCGAAGAGTCCCGTATCACGACGCTGACTTTTCTCACCACCGAGCAGTTGGGGGAAGGAGCGTTCGACCGCAAGGCCGTCTTCGATGTGTATTGCGAGAACGAGCGCGGCGAGAAGTTCATCGTGGAGATGCAGAAAGCCGAACAGGATTATTTCAAGGACAGGAGCATATTCTATTCCACCTTTCCGATACGCGAGCAGGCCAAACGCGGAAACGACTGGGATTTTGAATTGAAGGCCATCTATACGATAGGCTTGCTCGACTTCGTATTCGACAAGTCCCCTTTGAACGATGACTTGCTGCATCACGAGGTGGTGCTGTATGACAAGAACACGCAAAGCGTTTTTTACCATAAGCTGACCTATATCTATCTGGAGCTGCTTAAGTTCCATAAAACGGAGGCCGAACTGGAGACGAACTTCGACAAATGGCTGTTCCTGCTTTGTCACATGGAGGTGTTGGATGGTTGCCCTACCAAGCTTCAGAGCAAGATTTTCGAGAAAGCTTTTGCCACGGCTGAGATAGCCCATTATTCCGAAGCGGAGCAGCGCTATGAAGAAAGCCTTAAAGTGTACCGCGACTTAATAAATGGGTGAGAACGGCCGAGCGCAAAGGCATGGAGAGGGGCATGAAGAAAGGAATATTGGACGCAGCGGAGAATCTTCTCCGTTTGGGCGTGTCTCCCGATATTGTGTCGGAGGCGACCGGATTGTCAATGGATGCCTTGAACGAGATAAAATTACAGTTGGAGAAATCGTAAGGATTCAGATTTTAAAGATGACTACAAGAGAAGAAAAATGGCAGGCGAATTACGAGAATCTTAAAGTGTACATCAGTAAACAACATCACCTGCCCAATAAGAAGAAAGTGGAGCACAGAGGACTGCTTAACTGGTGGAAATACAACATGGAACTGATTAAGCAAGGAAAGCTAAGTCCCGAAAAAGAAAGAGTAGTGAAAAAACTGAGCGATATAAGAGAAGAACACCGATAACGAAAAAAGAATAAATAAATATTTAATGGTATGGCACGAAGTATAGATAAAGAATGGAAATCACTTTTCACAACAGCATTCACTTTCTGCACCACCCTCTGCCTGTCGGCACAGGAACAGGAAGCGTCCACTCCGTTTTCTTACCGTGTAGAGACCTCCGTCTCGGTTGCCGATGGAACGTATGCTCCGCTGTGGTTCACCGCCAATCGTTATGGGCTGTCTTCGCAAGAGCCGAAAAGTGCTTATCTGCGTGCCGGTATGCAATGGCGGAAGGAATGGCGTCATGGATGGAAGATACAGGCCGGCGCAGACTTGGCAGGAGGAAAGAATCTGACTGCGGACTTCTTTGTGCAACAGGCTTACATGGATGTTGCATGGAAAGCGATAAGGATGAGCATCGGGAGTAAGGAGAGAAACGGATTCCCGCTGGAAAAGGATGTGAGGCTGAGCAGCGGCATGATGGTGGAGGGGGCAAACGCAAGACCCATTCCGCAAGTGAGGGTGGGATTGCCCGAATATCTGACGGTACCCTTTACCGGCAACTGGCTGGCACTGAAAGGGCATATCGCTTACGGCGTGTGCACGGACGGCAATTGGCAGGAAGAGTTTGCCGGAGCGGACAAACCGTTTCTGAAGGATGTGCTGTATCACAGCAAATCACTGATGCTGCAGTTCGGCAACAGGGAGAAGCTGCCTCTGGAACTGGAAATAGGGTTGTTGGACATCGCACAGTTCGGGGGAAAAAGGTATGTGAAGAATGCGGACGGAAGTATAAAGCTGCTCCAGAAGTATCCGACCGGTCTGAAGAGTTTCTTCAAGGCGCTGGTGCCTACTCAGGAGAGTACGCTGCAGAATGTGGAGGGAAACCATAGCGGAAGCTGGAATGCGGCGCTTTCCTATTATGCCGGTGACTGGAAGATAAGGGCCTATATGGAGCATTTCTTCGAGGATCATTCGCAGATGTTCATGGAGTATGGTGTGTGGAAGGACGGACAGTTGGGACTGGAAGTGACATTGCCCCGGAACCGGTGGGTGAGCCGGGTGCTGTGGGAAGGTCTCAGCACGAAGGACCAGACGGGGCCGATTCTGTATGACGGAATAGCCGGCTCGTTTTCCGAATTCCAGATAAGCGGTGGTGACAACTATTTCAATAACGGCCAATACCTGGCATGGCAGCACTGGGGAATGGGTATGGGCAACGGACTGATTCCGGGACCTGTATATAATGACGACGGAACGGTGCTGTTTAAGAGTACCCGCGTAAAAGCCCACCACATAGGCTTCTGCGGAGAGCCGGACCGTGAATGGAACTACCGTGTGCTGGCATCGTATGTGCGGCATTGGGGGACTTATCCGATTCCGCTGGACAAGGTGAGGAAGCAATTCAGCGGCATGGTGGAAGTGAGTTACTGCCCACGGAAATGGACAGGTTGGAGTGCCACGGTTGCCCTTGCCACGGACAGGGGGAATTATCTGGGTAACAGCATGGGAGCCATGCTGACGGTAAGAAAGACAGGAGGATTCGGAATATGAGAAATAGATGCGGATTAAAGTTTTTGTCGGGAGTGGTGGCGGCTGTCCTGCTGTGCCTCGTCATGGGAGGATGCCAGAAGGAGGCTATCGACAGTGATATGGAAGGGCACTGGGAGTTGGTGGAATATACAACGGTAGCTGACGGTAAGGTGCATGTGTGTGATCGGATTTATTACAGTATCCAGTTGTGGGTGGTGGAAATAGCAGCCAAGCAGAGCGGCACACCGCACAGGCCGGTCATCGGACGGTTTGAGCATGAGGAGAATGGAAATGTGCGGATGAGGGACTTCAAAGGAAGAAAAGCCACAAGCGATGATAAAAAGGATGTCACGGTGGAGGAGCTTCTCCCCTATGGCATCAATGCTTTGGATACAGAGTTTGAAGTGGTGAAAGCCAACGGAAAGGAGTTGGTTTTGAAATCCGATTATGCTACACTGATGCTGAAAAGGTTTTAGCATAAACGAATAAATTCAAAGGAAATGGCATTTCTCAATTAAAATATGTACATTTGCAATATCAGATAAAGAAACAGTTAAAAGAATGTCACATGGATTACCCTTTTAAAGAAATAGAGCATCGTATTTACAAGAATACGTTCTTACAAAATACATTTGTAGAAATACAATATGAAAGCATTAAAGACAGACTTTCAATAAAGGATGTATTCAGTGACCTCCAACATTTCGCATTAGAATCTTTCAATATCAACATTGAAAAAGAAGAAGCCATAACAGAGAATGGAGTGGTGATTTCTTCTCAAGAGATGGCTATAGATTTCTATATCACAAACAAACGACTCATAATAAAAATAGGAAGGAAAAATTATAAAACATTCAAAGAATCGGTTATTCCCTATATCAAAATAGCAAAAACTTTCATAGAATCGGTTGCCAAATTAGATAAAATCCAATCTTGCGAAATCAGAAAGATTAATATATGGCCATATAGCAATATAGCAAGCAAAAGGACATTAACTGAAACACTTATGGGAAAGATTTTCTCAAAAGAGTTACTAGAAAATGGAAACTTTAAATCACAAATACCGGAAAATCAGAATGTAACGCAGTGGATGAATGAAAAAGTATTTAAGGGAGAATATTCTTCTCTTAAACTAAAATATGGATTTATTGCCAAAGATGAAAACCACGATAAGGAAAGAATCATTTTAGATTCAAGTATTGAGATGTTGCAACCTACTGACTTGTCGGATATAGAAGATGTTTTTAATCAATTGAACACAATATTGTTTAATGCATATCATTGGAGTATAACCGAACAGATTATTCAAATTATGAGCAGAGAGGTGGAATGAGCATGGCAAACTTTCAATTGGTAAAAAAAGATATAGAAAAAGATATAGTACAGGATTTATACTCTCCTAAAGGAGCTATGGAATCTATGGTGTATAAATCAGGGAAAGTAGTATTAATACTCTATTTTTCCAGTATTATGCTCACTACACCCACATCACCAACCGATATAAAAGACTTTAAAATTTATACAAAGGAAGCTGTTCAAACGGAATATACAGTTCCCACTGTATGGGAGAAGAGACTATCATCAATTGTAAAGAACAAAGATATATTAGCCACCATTATCAATGATTTACCGGCAAGCATTGAGTGGAATAAATATGATATGCAGAAACCGTCGGAAACAATCATTCAAAACGCGTTGAACTTTATTGATATTTGTCCCGATGATAATTTGTTGGAATCCGTTCATGTATTCTCCAGAGTAAACGGTACAATATTGCTTAAATGGAACGATAGTTCCAGACTGGCAACAGTCAACATTGGAACCAAAGAATTCTCTTATGCTATTCTACCTAAAAATGGAAAAGAAATGATAAACAATGATTTTAATTTAGATAATGCTGATGCTGTAAAAGGCTTCTACAACAAATTATAGAATGAGATGGACAGTACAGAAATAGACAAACGCTATACTATTACTGACGATGAAACATTATTCAGACTGATTTCCTATCCCGGATGTATTAATGAGAATAAAGAACTCTCTCCTGAAATTTTTTCTTTATACCACAAGGATGAAGATTATGTATCACTGGACAGAGAATACTTTTCCACACTGGAAGAGGTTATCAAACACGGATATAAGATAAAGCGATGGCCGCTAAAAAAAGATTCTTTTTGGGGTGTTATAAAATTAAATGCGAAAAATATAAGGTCTGTCTCACAACGTATATCTCTGGATTCATACTATGAAGAAAGTTACAAAGCACATGCCGGCATTTCTTTTACCTTGGATGACAAATCAAAATTAAGGCATACCGGACAAGAAATTATCCCATCATGGTTGTTAGGAATTCAATTGATGCTTTGTAATATTGTGGATGAGGTCATAAGTGTACCTCTGCAATAAATTATATCCATCCATGATATTTTAAAGCGATAACGTCTGCTCTTACATAAACAGACGTTATCGCTTTTATTTTATCGGTCCGTATTGATAATACCGCTTTCTTTATCTACATTATTCAGCTTCTTATTTCCCGCTTTATGTTTGCGTCCGAACTCGATGCCGTAAGACAGACGAAGCATTACCATTTGTCCGGCTTCTTTCACGTATTGCCAAGAATGATAGGGAGCTATCCGGCTGATGCGCTCTTCGCCCGTCCGGTAATTGTTGGTGAAGGGGAACATGATGCCGGCTCCCACCTGAAAGTTCTGGCGTGCATAGGCAAGCATGAATACGGTCTGGTTCTCCCCTTTGCGGATGGTCTCGCCGTAAAGAGCATTCTGGAACTTACGATACTGCCCCATCAGCATAAAATGACGATATTGCAATGAGAAGAAGGCATTGCAATAGAAATTGTCATAACGGTGACTATAGTTCTTTCCGCGTGACCATGTATCGGTGTATCCGGCAGAAAGGCCCAGTGACATAAAATCTTTCAGACTGCCGATGCTCAGGGAGTTGACGTTTACACCAAGCTCGAAGTTCAAGTCTTGGAAATATCGTTGGTTCTCGTCCATCATCACCAACTTTCCATCTTCTACATAAAGACTCTCCATGATGGGTTTGTCATAATAATTATAACGGGCACTGAAGTTTATTCCTACTTTCTTGAAAGAAAGATTATAATTCAATGAATTGGAGTATTTCCGGAATGTCTTCAACAGAGGATTTCCGCGAACAATCTGGATGGTGTCCAATGCCTGTTCCACATCGGTGAGCGAGCTGAGCGAAGGGATGGAGGGGCTGACATTGAAACGGTAACGGAGGAAACCGGCTTTGTGTAAGTTCAACCCTAAACGTATGGTAGGGGTGAAAGTGAAATACTGATGGTCTTCCCCACTCTCTTTAAACCAAGCACGTGTCATCCCCACACTCCCGGCGTAAGTGAAGTCTTTCACTTTTCCCTGCAGTTCAAAGAATGCGGAGGTCTGGGCTTGATTCATCTCGGACAGAATCGGATTGGTACCCGTATATGTGTTTTCCGCACGCATCTGATAGTGACGCGCACCGGCACTTAGCTTTATATTCTTAAAGGATTTGTCGTAAACCACTTCACCGATAACCGAACGTTTCTTTCCGTCCACATAGGTCTGAATGCCTGCCAAATCTTCGTCAGCACGAGTATATTCGTTGTAATCCCGATTGCTGGTGGTATTAATCAGCGTTCCTGTCAGGTTGACTTCCAAACTCTGGTCGTGGGGCATGACGAGCTGATAGTAGAGGTCTAACGATGGTGAATAACTGGAAGTGTGTGTCTTGGACTGCGAGAAGATATAGTCTGTGCTGCCCGGGGTGGACATACGATTGAGCTGGTTATTGTAAGGTACGTTTTCTATGCTATTGCGGAAAACAGCATTGAAAATATACTTGTCGGGCTTGGTCAGGTTATAGCTCAAATTGATGTCATTGTGCAGGGTAAGGCGTTCGGAAGCATCGTCCACTCCTTCCTGTACACGGTCTATCACTTTGTCACCCAACTCGTAATGTTCGGTCAGTTCTTTGCGGTAGTGATTTTTTGAGTTCTTGTTGAAGTAGTCAATGCCCCACTCCGAATTCTTATAGTTGAACTTGCCCGATACAAAGTTCTCTCCCCACAGTACATGAGGAGAATCGGTGGCCTGAAGATTGATACGTCCACCTGTCTCGCGTTGCTTTAAGATGATATTGACCACAGCTCCCAAATTTTCATCGCCGTAACGCTTACCGGGGTCTTCGATATATTCGATACGACGGACGTCTTTGGCACGAACAGCTGCCAACTCACGCGAGGTCACTTTCACACCATTGATACGAACCTGCACGCTCCCTCCGCCACTGACACTCATGGTATTCATCAACGGGTCTACCTGCAAGCGGGAAATCATCATATTGTTCAACAGGTCATAGGCGCCAAAGGAGCGCTTCAACTGGCTCTCGGTAGGCAGGATAATCTGACGGTCGATTTTCTGAGTGATATTGCTGGCAGACACCGTTACCTCGGCTAAGGCTACGGAGTTTTCCTGCAAAACCACCTCTCCTATCTCTATGTTTTTCACCAGATTCTTCAGTTCTATCCCGACCGGCATATAGCCGACGTAGGAAATGGAAAGGAGGTAATCGCCTTTCTTTAATCCCGTCACGACAAAGTCTCCTTTAGTGTCGGAAGTAGTTCCGGTGACCAAAGCGGAATCCGGGGTCAACACAGAAACGGTAGCAAACGGAACAGGCTCGGAAGTAGTCTCCAACACTCGGCCTTTAATACTGATGTTCTGTGACCAGGATGTTGTGGCAATCAAGGTCATTAACAGTAAAATAAATTTCGTTTTCATCATGGTTTGCGTATTTAACAGTTTATAAATTTAAAATACAAAGGGCTTCCCCTCTCTATCAAAGAAGGTATATCCATCTTATTATCTGATATTTAGCTAATAATACAGAAAAGGACTAAAGGGCAACATTCAATCCGTGAACTAATGCATACATCTTTACACAAGTGCCAAGTATAAAGAGCCCTATCATCGCCCACATCGCTTTTGCCGCATATTTCTTCATAGGCTTTATTCTTTTTGCTTTTTATATCGTTCTACTATTTCCTCTATGCTGATACCTAATAAGTCCATCACTCTAAACGTATCTTCCAACTGGGTTTCAAAGAAATCTTTCTTCTGCAGTTTCATCACTTTCTTTCCTGCATCTTTTGCCAGATAGAACCCCATACCCCGTTTGGGATATATAATTTCTTCGCTTTGCAGGAATTCATAAGCTTTCAGCACCGTATGGGGATTGACTGCCAGAAGAGCAGCCAACTCGCGGACGGAGACAACACGTTCCTCGGGCTTCCACTCCTTTGTCAACACCTTGCTGAAACAGAAGTCTACAATTTGTTGATAGATAGGTTTATTGGTTTTAAAATCCATTGTGTCATACCTCCTTTTCACGTAAAATAAAATAAGCCGCTACCCACGAGGATATGATATAAAGAATGGGGAAAAGGATATTCCCGGCATCAATCAACATCGTATCCGCAAAAGACAGAGGATAATTACACTCTGCATAGGAGGCTATATTCCACATTGCATAGCCTTTGGTATCTTCGGGTATCATAAGACCAAAGAGTTTGACTATCAGTACAAACAAAAGCATAAGGACTCCCAAAACGCCAAAAGACTTCAGCAGATTCTTACTCTTGAAGCAGACACACCCCACAAAGAAAATCGGTTGAACAAGGCATAACATTCCAATATGGTCCACACGAACGGAGGTGACAAAGGAAGTATCCGATGCCAAATGCTGTAGGTAGGGAACACCACTCAAACCGAACAGTCCGTTGAGCACCTGCATCACCAGCCAGACAAAGACAGGGATGACAACAAGGTATTTCAACCAGATATGAAGAAACTTTTCCAATGTGGTAGAGGGTAAAAGAATGTCAAATATAGAGTTACGCTTATTAATGGAAGGCTCAAGAAAGCAGGGAGCCATTATCAATAACATCAAAACAAATATGACAGCATGATGTCCGTACGTCTGCTGGACGGCCATATCACTGTTATTGTTAAAATCTACCAATATGCAAATAAAATAGATAATGGCAGTCAGAGCAGCCATCACACCCAAATGGATACGAGTCTCCCGCCATTTATTCTTCTCTAACAGGATAAATCTAGACAGGCTAAACATAGGTAGTCCTCCTTTCTTTAGAAAATAGTTCACGAATGCGGTCTGGATTTTGCAGAACAGCTTTATAAAGTAATTCCAACTCAAGAGTAGTTTCTTCTCCTATCTCATTTTCTACCACTGATGCATATCCCCGAACTGTCTGATGGGAATACAAAGCCTGTGCTGGCAGGGCATCTGTGCGGGCGAATAGCAGACGGGAAGTGATTTCTTCTACCGAACTGTCAAGCAATACCCTATTCTCACCCAAGATGACAAGATGGTCGAACAGATTCTCAAAATCACTCACCTGATGAGTGGAGATGATAAGGCATTTGTCATCGGAAGCTGTACGTGCCAACATACGCTTTAATGCCAAACGCGAAGAGATGTCCAATCCGTTGGTGGGTTCATCCAACAATGTAATCGGGGTATTGAGGGATAATAAATAGGCAAGCATCGCTTTCCGCTGCTGTCCGTAAGAAAGTCGGGAGAGCTTTTGGGAAGGTTCCAACCCGAACTCTTTCAAATTCAATTCCAACACTTCTTCACTGAAATCGGGATAATAAGGAGAGTGATAACGGGCAAACGATGCAATGCTTGTCGAAGGCATTCTGAAATCGGTAGGCAGAAAGGCCAGCAGACGCATTGCTTCCGGCATACGATAACAAGGTTCGTAAATGTTTTTACCGGCCTGCAAGAATATTTGCCCGGACTTTGGAAAAAGCAAACCGGCTATCAGATGAAGCAAAGTGGTTTTACCAACTCCGTTTTCACCTAACAGCCCATAGATGCCTGTATGTATATTCAAAGAAATATGGTCTAATACCTGCTCCTTTGATTTATAATAAAAATCTAATTCTCTGATACTTATCATTAATAATAGGTGTTTTACTTATATAACACACTAAAACTACATATTTTCTTCTATACAAATGATAAGTCTTCTTCTATTTTATCTTTATTTAACAGAGAATATTCTGCTAAAAGTTCATCAAATCATTCAGAGCCTCACTCATACTGGGATGTGTAAAGATGAAATCGCGAAGGAATGTATAAGGCTGATTGGTCTTCATTGCCATGGCCACACTGTTGATTACCTCGCCGGATTCAGGGCCGAACAGAGTACATCCCAAAATCTGATTGGTATCTGCATCTGCCACTACCTTAAACAGGCCGGCCGTATCTCCCAAAGTACGTGCACGAGGAATAGCCGCTACAGGAAGTTTGTTGACTTTAATATTCAGCCCTTTCTGCCTGGCCTCCTCTTCACTCAATCCGATACGCGACAAAGGAGGGTCAATAAAGACAGAATAGCTCACCGGTTCACGGTCGTTCAGATTCCGTCTGCCATTGCCGAATAAATCTTCACGGATAATACGGTAATCGTCCAATGAGATATAGGTGAACTGCAAACCACCCTTCACATCCCCTATCGCACGGATATTGGGATTGGTTGTCCTTAAATGCCCGTCTACAATGATAGCGCCACGCTCGTTTACCTTCACTCCAGCCGCCTGTAAATTCAATCCGGCTGTATTCGGTTTTCTCCCTGTCGCCAACAATACGGCGTCAGCCTCCAATGAATGCAGTTCACTGTTCACCGCATCCCGGTAGACTACTTTCCCTTCATGGATTGATTGCACTTTGGCATTCAGACAGAATACAATGCCTTTCTTTTCCAAAGTTTCCTTCACAACGGATGCGATATCCCTGTCTTCTCTGGAGATTAACTCGGAATTGCCTTCCAGCACCACTACCTGCGAACCGAACGAAGCAAACATACTCGCAAACTCCAGACCGATGTAACCGCCACCTACAATAATCAGTTTTTCGGGCAAATCCTTCCGTTCCATAATGGAAGTGCTGGTATATACCAACGGATTATCCTTCACTCCATCGATAGGCGGAATAATAGTCTCCGCACCTGTATTGATATAAATCCGGGGAGCCTGCAACTGCAAGGTCTCATCATGCGTCACCACTTCCACCACATCCGTACTCACAAAAGAACCAATACCTGTATAGACCGTAACATGGGGATTGTCTGCCAGATTATGATAATTCTTCTGACGCAAGAAAGAGGTTACCTCTTCTTTTTGAGCGATAGCCTGAGCATAATAGGCTTTCTTTTCTTCCCACGACGCCTTTGCCGGAGCCAGCTTTGCCTGATGAACCAATGTCTTTGTAGGGATGCATCCAATATTAATGCAGGTACCTCCATACATCTTATCGGAACGCTCAATAACAGCCACCTTTTCATTTCTTTTGGCCAACTCAGCAGCCAATGTTTTACCGCCTTTGCCAAAGCCTATTATTATTGCATCATATTGCTTCATAATCTTACTTGTTTTTAGTGGGAGGATTATTCTTTATTTTGTTGTTTTAATATCGCCCGGGCCGAATCCGACAGCACGACAAGCGCACCTGCCAGGATAGCCGTATCTTTAATAACCAAACGGCCGGCACCTGTCAGCAAAGGAAAACCATGTTCACCGCTACCTAAGTCGGGAACCCATACTTCGGGAGTCGTCACAAGAAAAGACAGCGTTCCCAATGTCATGATAATAGCCAAGCCTGCACCTATCAAACCGATTTTCGGAGAGAAAATGCCCAAGAAGGTAAGAATGCCAATGGTCATAATCAAAATGCCCAATCCATGAGAAAAGCCATAGGTGTTATTCTCTTCATGCCATTGATGTTTGGTCTCATTAAACTCGCCTTCTTTCAATTTATACTCCTTATATTCGGGAGCACTCTTAGTATAAAAGAAGCTCATAAAAGGACTGTTGGCCACAAAAGGCACAATGCCTTCGGCCTCATAATTCCAGAATTTCAAACCGCCAATCCACACGAATATCACCAGAATTGCCACACGAATCAGGTTAATACCTAACTTTTGAGTTGAAGCTGCAATCGTCAGAAATGCAGTAAACAGAGAATTTAATTTTGCCATCATTTGCTTTATTTTTTTAGGATTTAACTTACACTGCAAAGGTCGGCAGATTTTCCCATCAGTGAAATGGCAATTCTGCCGTTTCAGTTTGCAATTATTCCCTCTTTCTCTTTTTTCCGGTATTCGGAGATACTTTCCTTCGCCATTTTTCTAAAGAAACGGCTGAAAGCGGCCAAGTCTTCAAAGCCTAATATCTCACCTATTTCTTTTGCGCTCTTACTGGTGTAAAGCAACAAGCGCTTGGCTTCGGCTTCTATCCTCTCATGAATAATGCGCAACGGAGAAGGCAAACCATAGGCAGCAAACAGATTGGATAAGGTTTTTGGAGAGCGATAAAGCATTTCGGCATAGTCCTGCACCTGCTTCTTTTCCTTATAATGATTGTCCACCAACACATAATACTGGCGGATAATGTCAAAGCTCTTTTCCTTATCCTGCCCCACATCCAACTTCTCACGGGCTATGCGGGTGCAAGTGATAATGAAACGCTTCAGAATGATGCGGAGCATCTCTTCCTGCAGATTGTCTTTAATACCGAATTCACCAGTGAATATATCAATGATGCTTTTCAATTGTTCCGACTGAGCCGAAGAGAGCTGCAAGCGCATGATGTGGGACGAACCATGAAACAGGAAACCATTACATGATACCTCATTGTCATGCCCGTAAATGCAATAAAAATTGCTATTGAACAAGAAGGTGAGATATTCACCCTCCACCTTTTTCACCTCTACATGATGCAAAGGAGTAAGCGAAATTATTTCATCTTTTTCAAGGTGCATCACCACGTGGTCTACTTCTATATCCAGTGTGCCACTTTGTACCCATACAAATTTATACAAGCTTTTATCACGCTGGAGAGCAGTATCCTCATGATAACGGTAAGTCATCGCTATATTACCATTGAGCGGTGTGTTAAAACGGTATTCCATAATTCATAGTTTATTGTCGGTATAAATATACGCATACTTACTTTAATAAAGAAGAAGACAGGACAAAAGATTCATATCCTATCTTCTCCACTTGCATACGAGAACATTTATTTAACGTGAGTTCGGCATAAGAATTTATAGAAAGAAGTCCGGTTGCCAGATAATACTCTATCATCCTTACCTTTGAAAAGCAATTAGACTCCATACATAAAGCCAATCGGCTCTTGATATATTCGTTAGTTTCTGCCATCGATTAATAAATCAGTGCCAGAAACTAACAAATCAGTGACACTGTTTACCAAGTCGACGGCAATGATTAATGAATACAACGGTGCGCTGCAAAGAATGTATCAGCTCGCCGAAGGAAATATCTATCGTTCCGTTTGGTTTATTAAACTGAAATCTTGTGTGTTACTGTGGAGACTCCCTCCCCCAAAAAACACTTATCCCGGACTCACGTTATTTAGAGTTTAATAAAGTGTCGTCAATCATCTTTTTCAGTTCAGGTTTCGGCAACGCCCCCTGTGTTACAGTCGGTTTTCCACTCTGAGGAATCCATAACAAAGTCGGTATGCTTCGTATGCCGAATGCGCCGGCCAATTCTTCTTCCTTATCTACATCTACTTTATAAATATAAATCTTTCCAGCATATTCTTTCGCCAACTCTTCCAATACAGGAGCCAATGCCTTGCAAGGGCCGCACCATGTAGCATAGAAATCGACGATAGCCGGTTTGTCGCCTTCATACTTCCAATCATTAGGATTGGCTTCATAGTTATATACTTTCTTCAGAAACTCTGCTTTGGTTAAATGAACAATTTCCATATTTTCTCCTTTCATGTTTTGATTTTTACTTTCCTTATTGCCTGCACAGGCTGTTACTGTGAATAACAAACTAAGGGCGGTAATGGTTGATTTTATTAATTTCATATTTATCTGTTTTTATCATTTTTCTGATATTGCAAAATTAGTCACTTTCCATGGCTCCAAAAATGGCAATTTCGCCATATAAGTTAGCAAAACTTCCCTTTTACAGAAAATACTGATAAACAGGAACTAAAATAGAGCTTAGCCAACAGAGCCAATATTTGTTAATTATGATAGTTTTCTAACTAACTCTCTGATATTGTCTTACTTTTGTAGGAAAAGTCTAACAGAGCGTATAATATAAAGAGTTAATTTTCTGCAATGAATGAAAAACACATAGCCGCGTCAAGGCAATTCTTACAAATACTGGCCGTATGTATTTGTTTATTTTTTACCTGTACTTATTCCGGTAAAGCCACCAATAAAGACAGTAACCAATATGGTTATGTACTTATATTGAACAGTTACAACGAGTCTTCCCCATGGAGCAACAGTCTCACAGCCCCTATTATGCATAAAATGGCTGAAATCAAAGAAATAGATGCCTATATTGAGCACCTGAACCTCCTGATGGTCAATGACTCAATCATGGCCAGCAAGTTTCCTCAGTTATTGCTGAAAAAATATGGAAAAGTCCCTCCTAGATTATTGATTATGCTGGGAAGTATGAGCATGGTCTTCAGAGAAGAGGTGAAAGAAATATGGGGAGATGTACCTATTTTGGTATGCGGATCAGACCCTTATGTCTATGCGGAAGAGTATTACAGGAAACAGGATACGGCAACTCCCAAAGAAAAAATCTATGTAGACAGCCTAAGGGATGACTACAATATTACTTTTATGCATACTCCCGCCTATCTGGAAGAAAGCGTAAAGTTGATGCTGCACATGATTCCCAATATGAAAAGGCTCATCTTCTTGGGAGATGGCATTTATCCCAATCCTGAATACAATAAGCAGTTACAGGATATAGTGAATCAAAAATTTCCTTTTCTCCAGTACCAGTTCATATCCTCTTATAATTATACTTTGCCCGAACTATATGATGCTTTAAGAAATGCCGATAAAGAAACTGGCATTCTGACCTCTACCTGGTTTACAGAGACTTTAACATCGAAAAAGATGTTGATTAATGCCTATCGAAGCCTTTCCAGCATTGCTGCTCCCCTCTTCTCTATCCGATATGCAGGAATGGACGATGGCGGAATGGTAGGAGGATATATGTATAATGAGAAATTGTTTATCAATGAGCTTTTTAAGAAAATACAGCAAATACTGAACGGAAAGCCGGCCAGGGCCATTCCTTTCTTCTCGCCCACAAACGCGCACCCGACATTCAATTACATGACATTAACCCAGAAAGGCCTTCATCCTAAACTGTGTCCACCCGATACCATATTCTATGACAAACCGGAAAACTTCTTCAAGAAATACAGATGGGCGATTATTGGTGTATTCATAACCTTCTTACTCATAGCTATGATTCAGCAAAAGCGCATACGAATATTGAAAGAGCTCAAAAGAGTACAAAAACAAGAATTCGAAAATCAAGTGAGATACACAAACCTCATCGACAATATGCCTATCCTCTACATGAAAGAGAAAGTGATTAGAAATGAAAATGGAAATATTGTCGAAACAATTTTTTGTGATGTCAACCGTTTCTTTGAGACTTCTTTCCAGAAAAAGAAAAACATAATCGGGAAAAAAGGCTCCGAACTGTTTCCTGAATCCATGGGGGAATTTACTCGTTTCATGGAAACAGCCTTGAGGGAAAAACGTTCCATCACATTCCCTTATTACTTTAAAGATGTGGATACGTTTTATGATATCGTGCTCAGTCCGTCTATGGAAGAGGATACGGTGGACATTTTCTGTCTCGACAGTACAGAGCTGCATAACGCACAACAGATGTTGAGTTCTACCAACCATAAGTTATCCATGGCCTTGGAAATAGCCAATATCATCCCTTGGAAATGGAATCTGAAGGAACACTCCATTCTATGTGATATCAACCGGCCGGTTCTTATGGCAGCCATGCCGGGAGACATCAAAGAAGAGCAGTTAAGTGTGTCGGAAGAACAGTATTTCTCTAAGATACTTAAAGAAGACCGCCCAAGAGTCATACAAGCCTTCCATGATTTAATAGAAGGAAAAATAAGTAAGGTGAAAGAAGAATACCGCGTACTGAACAAAGGAAAGGCCGGAAGAAAAATCGACTGGGTAGAAGCACAGGCTGCCGTCGAGAGCAGAGACGAACAAAACAGACCGCTCACATTGGTCGGTTCCTCATTGGTCATTACAGATAGAAAGATGATGCAGAAAGAACTGTTGTCGGCCAAAGACCGTGCGGAAGAATCCAACCGCCTCAAATCTGCTTTCCTCGCCAATATGAGCCATGAAATTCGTACTCCTCTGAATGCCATCATCGGATTCTCAAATATTTTGGCCTCAACAGAAGAGGAAGTGGAAAAACAGGAGTACATCAATATTATCGAAAGTAATAATACACTGCTGTTGCAACTTATCAGTGATATATTAGACTTGTCAAAAATTGAGGCCGGCACTCTGGAGTTCAGTTATTCGAATGTAGACCTGAACGAAATCATAAAGGAAATAGAAAACATCACCCAATGCCGTATGGAAGGAAGTGAAGTACAACTCATTACAGAAACTCCTCTCTCCTCCTGCTTCATTCGTACAGAAAAGAACCGGCTTATGCAGGTTATCAATAACTTCCTCACAAATGCCATAAAGTTTACCAAAAAGGGAAGCATCACGTTCGGATACGAGATACGCGATAAGATGCTATACTTCCATGTCACAGACACTGGATGCGGCATCCCTGCCAATAAAAAAAATTCGATATTCGGACGGTTTGTCAAACTGAACTCTTTTGCACAAGGCACAGGACTGGGGCTCTCTATCTGTCAGACAATCATAGAGCACATGAATGGAACGATAGGGGTGGAATCAGAGGAAGGAAAGGGTTCTACATTCTGGTTTACCATCCCCTATCAACCGGCTCAATTGAGCGAAAAGAAAACAGAAGAATTTCAGCCGATTACTGTTCAAAAAGACAAGCTGACCATTTTGATAGCCGAAGACAACGAAAGCAACTACCGCTTGTTCCAGTCTATCCTGCGGAAAGATTATTCCCTTATTCATGCCTGGGATGGTCAGGAAGCAGTAGAAAAATTTAAGGAACACCAACCTCAAATCATCTTAATGGACATAAATATGCCGAGAATGGACGGTTATGAAGCTACCAAAGAAATAAGAAAGCTATCTGCTGATGTGCCTATCATTGCCATAACCGCTTTTGCTTATGCATCTGACGAACAAAGAGCAATGGAAAACGGATTTGACGGATATATGTCCAAGCCCATTAATGCACCGCTGCTGAAACAACAAATAGCATCCATCCTGCAAAAGAGAATCATATTCTTATGATACCTCCAAGAAAAAACGCGAGTCATGAAGATGTGTCAAAACTTCCCTTTTATCGAAATCGGGGTTGTGTCAAAACGTGGATAATGCTGTCGTTTCGTTCGTAGGGGCGAGGTTCGCTCGCCCGAAAACAGTTTACTTTGTGTCTTCGGGCAGGCAAACCCTGCCCCTACAGCTGACGATGGGATAGGCCGGTTTAGTTTCGACACACCCTCGACTTTTAGTTTATGAGCGTTTCGACACACCCTCATGACCCACGACATTTTCGGCCATGTGCCGACCGGAACAGACCGATAGATTAATTCGTAATCTTTACTCCTATGAAATAAGTCCGTGGCTGTGTGGGGCCATAGAAATAACCGGAATCACGGAAACCTCCCTTATCCAAATCTTTTTGGAAAGCATTGAAGATATTCTGAACGCCGCCGTTCAACTGTAACTTGATGTGGTCGTTCAGCACAAAGGTATAGTTCAATTTCAGATTCAAATCAAAAAAATCGGGAGTATGTACCAATTCGTCCTGCTGAATATAACTGTATTCATAATTCTCGGGTATCACACTAAAGTCAGGTGCCAGATGGGGAACGTGCATACGTCCTGTATATACGCCCGACACCGACATATCAAAGTTCTTAAAAGGAGCACTGGTCAAAGTGAAATAACCATAATAGTCGGGAGTACGGGGCATAAACTTGGTCGGCTCCACATGCTCGTCCTCGCTCCAGCTTTCGTATTTGGTATAACGGCTGCGCTGAACCGTAAAGCCCACCTGTAAAGCCAAATCCCGTCCGTGAGCAAGTTTTCCGTCAATATTGACACCATATACGCGAGCTCCATTACCATTACGACGCTCTTTAACAGTGTTTCCCTGTTCATCCTGCCCTATCTTTTCCAACACAAACACATCATCGAGTCCTGTATAGAAAGCTTCCAGCAAAAGGTTAGTCTGCCAATGTCCTATATTGGCAGTCCAATCCACAGAACCGCTGAAGCTATTGGAATGTTCGGGCTTTAACCCATCCGCCAACTTTATCAACACACCTTCGCCTCCCACAGCAGTCACATGCAAATCTTCATCGTACGCCTGCGGAGCACGAAAACCGGTAGACCAAGTTAATCGGGCCTGAAGCTTCTCAGTCGGTTTATATAAAAGATTCACACGCGGACTGAAGATAGGATTATCAATCAGATTATGACTGTCTACTCTGAAACCTGCCAACAATGTGAAATAGTTCATTTTCCATTCGTTCTGTACAAACCCGCTGGCAATGCGCACATCCTGTTTCATATCCCGATGATAACCCAACATGATGTCGTGCAAAGAGTTGTTCTGATATTCCAGACCGGCAGTAAAGGTAGCCGGTGAGAAGAGCACTTTTTCAAAATTGCCGACATACATACCTCCGGCAACCCAAGTCAAATCTTTTGTCTTGCCGTATGCATCGGGATTTTGCTGGGCACCATAATAACTGTTACGATCAGTGTGCTGAACAGACGAGTAGAAGGACAGTTTATGCTTGTACTCCTTCCAGAAGATGTCGTAACTCAGCCCTCCGCTGTTAATCACATGTTTGGTCTGTTCTGTGATATCCGTTTCAAAAGGTTCCAAATCAAATTTGTTTCCACCCCGGCGGAATTCATTCGTCGTGTGATATTCCAAACTGATTCTGCTGAACTGAGTGGGACGGTAATAGGTGCGCAAACCGAAGGTATTCATATTCAGTTTACCCAATTCGGAGAACCCATCTCCGTCTGCATCATAAGGATTACGGTTGCGATATGACTGATAGAGGGCAATGCCGTAGGTGTTATCTTTAGAGACTAACGAAGCATTGGCACCCATATATTGTTCCCACACTTTACCATTCATGTTCGACAGGGTGGACGATACCTGAAATGAGTTGCTTACCGGATCTTTTGTTATGATATTGATGGTTCCGCCCACCGCATTCGCACCAAACAAGGCAGAACCTCCCCCGCGCACCACCTCTACACGGTCAATCATATTCACCGGAATCTGCTCCAGCCCATACACGCCCGACAATGCACTCACCACCGGACGGCTGTTAATCAGAATCTGGGAATAAGGCCCTTCCAGTCCGTTGATACGCACTTGGGGGAAGCCACAGTTCTGACAGTTATTTTCTACCCGAAGTCCCGACTGATAATTCAAAGACTTAGCCAAGTCCGTAGAGTTTACAGTTTCGAATAGCTTTGAATTCATCACATTCACCACCACAGGCGCCACACGGCGGCTCACCTCATTCCGATTAGCTGAGACCACCACTTCGTCGGTCAAAATACTGTCATCATTCATCAGGAAGTGTACGTCCACCGTAAAGTCATTGCTCACAGTTATTTTCTTTTCCTGAGTCTCGTAGCCCAACAATTGCACACGCAATGTATATTTTCCTGCCGGAATCTTCTTAAAAACAAACTCCCCATTCTCATCCGACACAGTTCCCTGCCCCGTCTCTACAATCAAGATAGTGGCATAAGGCAAGCTTGCTTCCGTTCCCTTCTCTATTACGTGACCGGAAATTACATTACCAACTTTCACAGGATTTACATCTTCGGCGTACACAGTCATGCCCGCACCCATCACCATGAGCACGAGCAATAAAATATATTGTCTCATTATTAAGTTGTCTTACTGTTAAATTATAAATAAAAGGATTCTATAAGGTCTCTATATCGCGTTTCAGAAAACTTCAAGAAGTTTTAAAAAAAGACTTCGACCTTTTTTAAAAAGACAATTGTCTTTTTCGTACCAAGTTTTAATATTTCAACAGTAAGCAGGAGGAGCGCGCAGGTGAACGCAATGCGTGTGAGGCGCAATAGGGCGGAAAGTATTCGCATTCAGTCTCAGAACATACAGCACCGGACATTCCACAGTCACATAGCTTGCCCCTACCTCCGGTTCAATCGTTTGATAGGAGCCAATGTGGGCGATGGTTATCACCTGCCCCGCAGTATGTGTATGATGGTCGCCCGATGAAGGATGAGAGTGTACAATCATCACACCGTTAATGATATGTACGTGAGTAAACATAGTGATGCTTACCTGGTACGTCAGAAACAGTGCCAGCAGAAATAACGGAGCTAATATGTACCTTCTCTTACTCAAATCTTCCCAGACAAAAAAATCTTGTTCTCAATATCTTATATATACACTATATAAATCACTCTTTGTCCTCTCCAAAAAGCAACTTATAATCTCTTTTCGCAGCCGGCACAGTCCATTCTTCGGGAATGAATTTCCATTGGTGCATAGCATGCGGATACAAGCTCTTTTGTTGTTCGATGTATTGCATCAGATAGTAACGCAAATCTTTATCCGTTGCAGAGACAATACGCTTGGACAAGTCCTCTTTTGCTATTCCGGCTCCTACAGTGAGCAAATCGCCACCGCCATTGCCACGATAAGAGTTCAACGCCACTTTATACATTTTATTCATATCGAACGGAGTGCCGTCCGCCATACTCAGGATATTTATTTTCTCGCCCTGAGACTTTGTTACATCTACCGTATAATTAATGCCGGCAGCAGAATCAAAGTTGAAACTGTAATACTCAAAGTTAGCACGCTTGCCCTCTTCTATCGGTTGCTTGAATAACAACAAATGGTCATTGGCGTCTTTCATCCGGTTGGTCCACATGGCGTATGACATTTCCAGAAAACCTTTAATCTCTTTACCGCTCAGCTCCATCACATAAAGCATATTCTCATACTTATACAGATTGAACATATCGCTCACCAGTATTTCGCCTTCAGGAATTTCGGCCTTGAAAGACAATGGAGCACATAAAGAAATATCCGCTCCCGATATATCCAACTGCAATTTATGAATCAAATCTATAAACGGCGAAGAGCCGAAGTAAGCGTCTTTGGTGGAAATCGTTCTCGAAATCTTTCCTATTTTCTGCGATACAAAATCATTGACCGCTTTATATTGTGGAGCAAAATGTGCCATAAACTCTTTACTTACCGGATATTTGTTCATATCCTCCAGCTTTCCATTCACCGATTTAGACACTACTTTTCCGTTCTTCAACTTGACCTTCAGCGTCACATCGGATACCACATTCGCATTACTTGCCGGATCAATCACCAGCACACTGTCTCCTTTGACATTGGCAACTTTCACACAAGCGCGTGTATGATCATGTCCAATCAATACCATATCAAAGCCCGGCACCTTCTTGGCAATGTCCATAGAAGGGTCTTCCACCACACTGCCCAGTACATTACCTGATTTTCCGGCGTGGAACAAACCAATCAGCACGTCAGGTTTTTCTTTCTTCCTGATGATATCCACCCAACGGACGACACATGCCTGCATATCTTCAAAACGAAGTCCGCTCCACAGCTTCTCGGGCAACCAAGAAGGAATGGCAGGAGTAATCATGCCCAGAATGGCAATCTTCACGCCATCGCGATTGATTATTTCGTAAGGTTTCAGATAAGGCTTGCCTGTGGCATTATCCACAATGTTGGCTCCCAATACGGGGAACTTGCATTGCTTTATCCAGCGGTCATACACAGCATGTCCGGTTTCTACATCATGATTTCCCATATTGCCCACCGCATACCCCATGAAGTTCTGCATCTCGGCTACCACATGAGTAGAAACCGTGTCGATGAAATTGTAGTAATACGCGGTAGGCTGTCCCTGAAGGATATCACCGTTATCAACCAAAATACAATTGTCTCCATATAACTTGCGCTGCTCCTTGACATAAGAATAAACACGCGCCAAACTTCCGTTCCACTCTTTTCTCTCTATAAAGTTATAAGGAAAGAAATTACCGTGTACGTCACTCGTTTCTATTATCTTTATCTCTACCTCTTTCACATTATCAGCTGCCGTCAGCTTTATTCCGGCCCATAGCAAAGCCGCCAAACATATTAAATATTTCATACTACACCTATTATTTTTTATTCAACGGATGAGTGAACACAAATCGTGCCCCTTCTCTATAGTTCTTATCCACCCAGATTTTACCGCCCAGATTCTCCACAATCAGCTTGCAGATAGAGAGCCCCAAACCTGTACCCTGGGAATATTCATTCAATTTCTCAAACCGCTCAAAAACCCTTTCGCTCTTATTGACAGGGATACCACATCCGGTATCTGTCACCGAGAACTCCAAACAGTTATTCTCCTTATTTATCTTGATTGCCAAACGGATAGAACCGGAAGGCGTAAATTTGGCGGCATTGGAAAGAAGATTAATCAGCACCTGCTTCAGGCGTTGTGCATCTGTCTTCAATATCAACGAAGCCACCGGAGTTTCAAACTGAAACATTGCCTGAGTACGGCGGGCATACTCTGCCGTAGTCAATGCCGTTTGGCACAGTTCCACCACATCACACTCCTCTTCCACAAACTTAATACGCCCCGACTCCATGCGGGAAATATCAAGAATATCGTTAATGAGGTGAAGCAATAAATCAGAATTCTTTTGAATGATATCACAATACTGTGCCTTTTCTTCACTCGTGGCGTCATCACCGACCAACACACTGGAAAAGCCGACAATGGCATTCAGCGGTGTGCGTATCTCATGACTCATATTAGCCAGGAAAGCCGTTTTCAATCTGTTTGCCTCTTCCGCTTTCTCCTTGGCAACCAACAGTTCTTCACCGGATTTCTCCAAATTATCCTTCAAATGATTGATGCGGACAATGTAATATACGGCTATCAGGAAGCAGGCTATCAGGAACATAAATGCCGCTACGACTCCGATTACCCAAGATTTGTATTGCTCATAAAATCCGGGAGTCCTATTCACCAGCTCGGCACCTTTGGGCAGATGGATGGAATCCAGTCCAAATTGATGCATCCGCTTTACATCAAACACATAATGGCCGGGGACAGGCACAACACCAATTTCCTTGTCGGCCTTGCCGTCTAAAAGGCTATATGCAGCATCGGCAATTTCTTTTCCCACCTTATGATAAACCGGAGTATAACCTCCTAAAGCCCAATGTCCCAAACCGACAGATGCAATGGTAAAGACCGGCAATGTAGGATTGGCGTCACGCAACATATACGTCGTGTTGCCCATCACATAGTTTTCCGTACAGTCTATGCGCCACGTACCCACCAGTACGCAGACATCGCCCGATAAATGGCGTATTCTCTCGCTGACCTCCAGAAAACTACTGGTCCGACCGTCAAGCAACATCAGTTCCAATTCGGGATATTTTTTCATCTCCTTCTTTACAAAAGCCTGCATGGAAAGACCACCATACGTGTTATCCGAGATAAACGCGACTTTCTTCAGATTCGGATAAAAACGACGCATCAGCTCAATATTCTTGTCCACATTATACTGATAGACATAACCGGAAACAATATTATAATCGGGAAAATCTTTAAAGATATCCTTACTATCAGGAGACCATTTTATCAAATCCACACTGTCTTCGGGCAAGACAACGGTATTTGCACTCACCATTCCGCAAATGGCAGGGGTTTTCTTGGCTATCTCTGAATCCTGAGAGATGAAAGCCGCCCACGCTTCCTGTCCCAACAATATAATCAGTGAAGGTGCCGAAGTGCGTTCATATTTTTCAAGAATAGAAGCCATGCGTTCTTTCCACTGGTGAGCCTCGGACAAGTTCTTGCAGTTCATGCTTTCTATCGTAATGAGACGCTTGCCTCCCCGCAGTTTATACTCGTCCATAAAAGCAGACAAGTTGTCAGAGATACTACGTGTTTCGGGATTATAAGAAGTGATAATCAGAATCATACCGTCTGTGGTCACTTCAGCCTTTAACGGACGTAAAAATCCAACCGTAAGCAGCATGACTAACAGTAGAAATCGGTATATTATTATCACTTTTTTCATTCTCTTTCAGAATAAATCTAAAAAATACAGGTGCAAAGATAATAAAATAAATTATAGCACAACTAATTGGCATGTATTTTGTTTCCCTCATAACAGACGAAATTTAACTAAAAACAATATGGCTTACATCGATTATTACAAAGTATTGGGAGTGGACAAAAACGCCACCCAAGATGATATCAAAAAGGCTTTCCGAAAGTTAGCCCGCAAATATCATCCTGACCTAAATCCTAACGACCCTTCGGCCAAAGATAAATTTCAGGAGATAAATGAAGCTAACGAGGTTTTGGGTGATCCGGAAAAGCGAAAGAAATACGACGAATACGGCGAACACTGGAAACATGCCGATGAATTTGAGAAACAAAAGCAACAATACGGAACCGGAGGCTTTGGAGGCAGGGCCGGAGGATTCGGTTCTGACGGAAACGGCTCGTACTGGTATTCTTCCAATGGCGAAGAAGGTTTCGGAGGAGGCGGAGGATTCGGCGGTAATGCCGGCGGCTTCTCTGATTTCTTCGAAGAGTTGTTCGGACATCGGGGAGCGGGAGCCGGCAGCGGACGAGGTGCCGGATTCCGAGGACAAGATTATAACGCCGAGTTACAACTGTCACTGCGCGAGGCTGCCGTGACACATAAGCAGGTACTCAACGTGAACGGTAAGAATATCCGCATCACAGTTCCTGCCGGCATTGCCAACGGACAAACCATCAAATTGCGTGGGCATGGCGCACCGGGAGTAAACGGAGGGCCTGACGGCGACCTCTATATCACCTTCGTCATACCAGACGACCCTGTGTTCAAACGTTTAGGCAATGACCTCTATGTCACTGCCCCACTCAATCTTTATACTGCCGTGCTGGGCGGTGAAGAAACCGTAGACACCCTGAACGGAAAAGTTAAGCTGAAAGTGAAACCCGAAATCCAAAACGGCACCAAAGTCCGTTTGAAAGGAAAAGGATTCCCTGTCTATAAAGAAGAAGGAAAGTTTGGCGACCTGATTGTGACTTATAACATCACCATCCCCACCAACCTGACTGAACATCAGAAAGAGTTGTTCCGCCAACTAAAAAATAGTAACAACTAAAAAAGAGAAGGATTATGCAGACCGATTTAATAATTATCAATGATTATTGTGACCGTTGCCACGTAGACCCGTCGTTTATTGTGGAACTGGAAGAAGACGGGTTAATCAACGTCCAAGTGATTGACGAGGAACGCTATATCCCGGTGTCACAGCTAGCGGAACTAGAGCGTTATACACATTTATACTATGACCTGTCCATCAACATAGCAGGCATAGATGCCATCCATCACATGCTGGAACGGATAGAATCCTTACAACATCAAGTTCGTTCACTAAAAAGCGAACTGCAATTCTACCGCTAGCAGGAACCATGACATATAAACGCGGAAGGAGACAAATGCATCAAACCGTTATTTTGAGCATTTGCCTTCTTCTTTATTTCTTCTACATGAAACCAAAAATACAATAACCCTCTGTCTGTCCCTTTTCCCCGCCATCCCCCAAGTCATTCTATATGAACCGCTTCACACTTATCTTCTTTTATACAATTACCCAACCCGACACAGTGTCCGAATACATATTGTATCACCTACAATAACGCCAACACCTTATATCATAAAAAGTATGATATGTATTTCATTGAAAAATAATGCTTTATAACACAATTAAATTTATTATCCCCAATTATTGAATATCAAAAAAACATCTATATATTTGCATTGTCCAAACAAGTTAACCATGCAAAACAAAGAATGTAAAACACCGCTGGCCAACAATCATATTTCTGTTGATTGTGTCGTAATCGGATTTGATGGGGAGCAATTAAAAGTGCTACTCATCAAACGTGTCGGCGAGGAACAGGGCGAGATATTCCACGATATGAAACTCCCCGGAAGCCTCATCTATATGGATGAAGACTTGGATGAAGCGGCCCAAAGAGTATTGAACGAACTGACCGGACTTAAGAATGTCAATCTGGTTCAATTCAAAGCATTCGGATCCAAGAACCGGACTCAAGACCCCAAAGACGTTCATTGGCTGGAACGAGCTATACAGTCCAAAGTAGAGCGTATTGTCACCATTGCCTATCTTTCCATGGTAAAAATAGACCGCACACTAAGCCGCAATCTAAGTGACTATCAGGCGTGTTGGGTAGCGCTGAAAGATATTAAGGCGCTCGCTTTTGACCACAATCTGATTATCAAGGAAGCGATGATATACATCCGCCAATACATTGAAATAAATCCCTCTTCTTTATTCAATTTATTGCCACGCAAATTCACTGCTTCCCAATTACGCATCTTATATGAACTGATTTACGGAAAACAGATTGATGTACGCAATTTCCACAAAAAAATAGCCATGATGGAATATGTGGTTCCTCTGGATGAAAAGCAACAGGGAGTGGCACATCGCGCAGCACGCTACTATCACTTTGACAAGAAGATATATAATAAAGCGAGAAGATAACAAACAACGAAAACAACAGGAATATGTATTTATTAGGTTATGACATCGGCAGTTCGTCTGTTAAAGCCAGTCTGGTAAATGCCGACAACGGCAAATGTGTATCATCTGCCTTTTTCCCAAAGACAGAAGCAAAAATCATTGCCATCAAACCGGGATGGGCCGAACAAAATCCCGACGATTGGTGGACAAACTTAAAATTTGCCACACAAGCTGTTTTGGCTGAGTCCGGCATCAGTTCCGAAGACATTAAGGCCATTGGCATTTCTTATCAAATGCACGGATTGGTATGTGTGGACAAGAATCAGCAAGTATTGCGTCCTGCCATTATATGGTGCGACTCCAGAGCTGTTCCTTACGGACAAAAGGCACTCCGTGAACTGGGAGAGGACATCTGCCTTTCTCATCTGCTGAATTCTCCGGGCAACTTTACGGCATCCAAACTGGCATGGATAAAAGAGAATGAACCTGATGTATATGCGAAGATTCACAAGGTAATGTTGCCGGGGGATTATATCGCCATGAAGCTCAGCGGCACAATCTGCACCACAGTTTCAGGATTGTCCGAAGGTATGTTCTGGGACTTTAAAGAAAACCAATTGGCCGAGTTCTTGATAAACTATTACGGCTTTGACTCCTCTTTGATAGCCGATATAAGACCTACCTTTTCAGAGCAAGGTCGCGTCTGTGCATCCGCAGCCAAAGAACTGGGTCTCAAAGAAGGAACACCGATAACTTATCGGGCAGGCGACCAGCCCAACAACGCATTGTCACTAAACGTATTCAATCCCGGAGAAATAGCTTCCACCGCAGGAACTTCGGGGGTGGTATATGGCGTCAATGGAGAAATAAACTATGATTCTCTGTCACGTGTCAATACCTTTGCCCATGTTAACCACACTGCCGAACACCCTCGTTTGGGAGTTCTGCTGTGTATCAATGGCACAGGCATTCTCAATTCATGGGTAAAACGCATGATTGCCCCCGAAGGTATCTCTTACAACGATATGAATACATTGGCGGCACAGGCTCCTATCGGCAGTGCAGGAATCAGTATTTTGCCCTTTGGCAACGGTGCGGAACGTATGTTGGAGAACCAGGAAATAGAGTGTTCCATTCATGGCCTTAACTTCAACCAGCACAGCAAAGCACACCTTATCCGTGCTGCCCAAGAAGGGATTGTATTCTCTTTCAAATATGGTATAGACATTATGGAAGCGATGGGAATCCCTGTACAGAAAATCCATGCAGGAAAAGCCAATATGTTCCTCAGTCCGCTGTTTCGCCAGACATTGGCCGGAGTGACCAATGCCGTCATCGAACTGTATGACACAGACGGTTCTGTAGGGGCTGCCAAGGGCGCAGGCATCGGCGCAGGTATTTATAAAGATAACAAAGAGGCATTTTCCACCCTCGAAAAGTTGGAAGTGATTGAACCCCGACAGAGCGACCACTCAGTCTACGCAGCCGCTTATGCACGTTGGAAGCACTGTCTGGAAATGGCAATGAAATAAAATATTAACCCTTAAAATAGATTTAATTAATATGGCAACAAAAGAGTATTTTCCCGGAATAGAGAAGATTAAATTTGAAGGTAAAGATAGTAAGAATCCCATGGCGTTCCGCTATTATGATGCAGAAAAAGTAGTCATGGGCAAAAAAATGAAAGACTGGCTGAAATTTTCCATGGCATGGTGGCACACGCTTTGTGCTGAAGGGGGTGACCAATTTGGCGGTGGAACCAAACAGTTCCCATGGAACGGAGAAAACGACAAACTACAAGCTGCCAAGAATAAGATGGATGCCGGCTTCGAATTCATGCAAAAAATCGGTATCGAATATTACTGCTTTCATGATGTAGACCTCTGTGCTGAAGCCGATACCATAGAAGAATACGAAGCCAACCTAAAAGCTATCGTAGCATACGCCAAACAAAAACAGGAAGAAACCGGTATCAAGCTGTTATGGGGTACAGCAAACGTATTCGGTCATGCACGCTATATGAATGGAGCTGCTACCAATCCTGACTTTGATGTAGTGGCACGCGCTGCCGTCCAAATAAAGAACGCCATTGATGCCACTATCGAACTGGGTGGGGCCAACTATGTATTTTGGGGCGGACGCGAAGGTTATATGTCTTTATTGAATACCGACCAGAAACGAGAAAAGGAGCATCTTGCTCAAATGTTGACCATCGCCCGCGACTATGGCCGTGCCCACGGTTTTAAAGGTACATTCCTTATCGAGCCAAAACCGATGGAACCGACCAAGCATCAATATGATGCAGATACCGAAACAGTTATAGGATTCTTGAAAGCACATAATCTGGACAAGGACTTCAAAGTCAACATCGAAGTCAACCATGCAACTTTGGCAGGCCATACATTTGAACACGAACTGGCTGTGGCTGTGGACAACGGTATGTTAGGCTCTATCGATGCCAACCGTGGCGATGCTCAAAACGGCTGGGACACCGACCAGTTCCCTATTGACAATTTCGAACTGACTCAGGCCATGATGCAAATTATCCGTAACGGTGGATTCGGCAACGGCGGTACAAATTTCGATGCAAAAACCCGCCGCAACTCCACTGACCTGGAGGATATCTTCATCGCTCATATTGCAGGCATGGATGTCATGGCGCGTGCCCTTGAGAGTGCAGCCACTCTACTGGAAGAATCTCCGTACAGACAAATGCTGGCCGACCGCTATGCCTCTTTCGATCAGGGAAAAGGTAAAGAATTTGAAGAGGGCAAGTTGACTTTGGAAGACGTTGTCGCCTATGCAAAGGCGAATGGCGAGCCTAAACAGATTAGTGGCAAACAAGAACTGTATGAAGCAATTGTCAATATGTATTGCTGATTCATAACCTTCCTTTAATCTACTATTATTATGAATTATACAGAAAAAGGTAGCAAGCTCTACCTCTTTTCCATCGTACTTGTAGCCGTCATCGGCGGCTTACTCTTCGGTTATGACACTGCTGTCATCTCCGGTGCTGAGAAAGGATTGCAGGCATTCTTTATGGGTGCCTCCGATTTTGAATATACCGATACCATTCATGGCATTACTTCTTCCAGTGCATTAATCGGGTGCATTATCGGAAGTGCCGTTTCGGGACTGTTGGCTTCTCGGTTAGGCCGTAAAAAATCCCTATTCATTGCCGGTGTACTATTTTCTTTATCAGCATTAGGCTCCTATGCTCCCGAGTTCCTCCTGTTCGAATATGGCGCTCCTTCCTATTCACTGCTGGTCGTATTCAATTTCTACCGAGTTTTGGGCGGTATCGGTGTCGGTCTGGCGTCAGCCATTTGTCCGATGTATATTGCCGAAATTGCACCAAGCAATATCCGGGGCACATTAGTGTCATGGAATCAATTTGCCATCATTTTCGGGCAATTAGTCGTGTACTTTGTAAACTTCCTGATTCTAGGTGAACACGCCAATCCGGTTATCAAAGCCGTAGAAGGAATAAATCACATTCTGAACCCGGAAGCAGCAAGCTGGACTATCGAAACCGGATGGCGACTGATGTTTGTCAGCGAAGCAGTTCCCGCAGGTATCTTCGCACTACTCGTCTTGTTTATTCCTGAGTCTCCACGTTACCTGGCAATGAACGGCAAAGACGGCAAAGCCCTTCATGTGCTCAGCCGCATCAACGGTTTATCCAGCGCCAAGTCCATACTTGCCCAAATAAAGGCTACTTCCGAAGAGAAGACTGAGAAACTATTTACTTATGGATGGATGGTTATCTTTATCGGGATCATGTTAAGTGTATTCCAACAAGCTGTTGGCATCAATGCCGTTTTGTATTTTGCTCCGCGCATTTTCGAAACCATGAACATGGGCAATCCGATGGTTCAGACAGTCATTATGGGTATCATCAATATCATGTTTACACTACTGGCTGTCTTTTCCGTTGAGAAATGGGGACGTAAACCGTTATTGATTTCCGGTTCCATAGGCATGGCGGCTGGTGCTTTGGGAGTGGCTCTCTGCAATGTTGTAACAGGGCTTCCACCAGTACTACCCGTTGTCTGCATTATGGTTTACAGTGCCTCATTCATGTTCAGTTGGGGGCCTATATGTTGGGTACTAATTGCAGAAATCTTCCCAAACACAATACGCAGTACGGCTGTAGCCATTGCCGTGGCATTTCAATGGATATTCAATTTTATCGTTTCGTCTACTTTCGTGCCGATGTACAATATGAGTTTAGGAGATATGGGTGATAAGTTCGGTCATATGTTTGCTTACGGATTATACGGCATTATCTGTATAATAGCCGCTCTCTTCGTTTGGAAACTTGTTCCCGAAACTAAAGGTAAGACATTGGAAGACATGACCAAGCTATGGAAAAACAGACAGAACAAAAAGAAATAGCCATTACAGCCCCGAACGCTTCGTTCTACTGACAGCCCCGAATGAAGGTGTGTGCAAAGCAAAATAACCGTCTTTGCGAACACACCTTCATTTTGTTTTGCGGAAGTAGGGATTTCTGATTAGTAAATATTACCTTTGCACTCCGATAGAAAACGATAAACATGGAATTATTCAGCAAAATGATAGCCACGGCACTGGGCGTTGCCGTGCACCAAGTAAATAACACATTGTCATTGTTGGCCGGAGGCGCCACCATCCCATTTATCAGCCGATACCGCAAAGAAGCAACAGGAGGGCTGGACGAAGTGCAAATTGGCGAGATAAAAGACCGCAACGATAAACTTTGCGAATTGTCCAAACGCAAAGAGACCATTTTATCTACTATTAATGAACAAGGTAAACTGACCGGTGAGTTGCGCACCCGCATAGAATCCTGCTGGGATTCTACCGAACTGGAGGACATATATCTCCCCTATAAGCCCAAACGGAAGACCCGCGCCGAAGCAGCCAGACAAAAAGGCCTGGAACCGCTTGCCACCCTCTTAATGCTGCAACGTGAAAATCATCTGGAAACCCGTATCGGCTCTTTCGTGAAAGGGGAAGTAAAAGACGAAGAAGATGCACTGAAAGGCGCCCGTGACATCATAGCCGAACAAATAAATGAGGATGAGCGCGCCCGCAACCAACTGCGCAATCAATTTTCGCGTCAGGCGGTCATTTCCTCCAAAGTGGTAAAAGGCAAGGAAGAGGAAGCCCTCAAATACCGTGATTACTTCGACTTCAGCGAACCTCTGAAACGATGCACTTCGCATCGGTTGCTCGCCATCCGCCGGGGAGAATCGGAAGGCCTGCTGAAAGTGACTATCAGTCCTGACGACGAGGAATGTAGCGACCGCCTCGAACGAATGTATGTACGTAGCAATAACGAATGTGGACATCAGGTTGCTGAAGCTGTTCGTGATGCCTACAAACGTCTGTTAAAACCATCCATAGAAACAGAGTTCGCCACCCTCAGCAAAGAGAAAGCCGATGCAGAAGCCATCCGCGTCTTTGCCGAAAACCTGCGGCAATTGTTACTCGCCCCTCCCTTGGGACAAAAACGAGTAATGGGGATAGACCCCGGATATCGTACCGGCTGTAAGGTGGTGTGTCTGGATGCACAAGGCACCCTGCTCCACAACGAAACGATTTATCCGCATCCCCCCAGAAGCGAGTATCAGCTCGCCGGACGGAAAATCATCAAATTGGTAGAACAATATGCTATAGAAGCTATCGCTATCGGCAATGGAACTGCAAGTCGGGAAACCGAACAGTTTATCACGTCACAAAGTTACGACCGGGAATTGCAGGTCTTTGTAGTGAGTGAAGACGGTGCGTCTATCTATTCAGCATCCAAAACAGCCCGTGACGAGTTCCCCGATTATGACGTGACTGTACGTGGCGCCGTATCCATCGGACGCCGTTTAATGGATCCATTGGCCGAATTGGTCAAGATTGAAGCCAAATCTATCGGAGTAGGCCAGTATCAGCATGATGTAGACCAAACTCTTTTAAAGAAGTCACTGGACCAAACGGTAGAAAGTTGTGTGAATCTGGTCGGTGTCAATCTAAATACCGCCAGTCGGCATTTACTGACCTACGTTTCAGGTCTTGGCCCCACACTTGCCCAGAATATCGTAGATTACCGTACGGCAAACGGCCCTTTTCATTCCCGAAAGGAGTTGATGAAAGTTCCCCGCATGGGAGCTAAGGCATTCGAGCAATGCGCCGGTTTCCTTCGCATCCCACAGTCAAAGAATCCGTTGGACAATTCGGCTGTCCATCCCGAAAGTTATCCGGTGGTGGAGCATATTGCGAAAGACCTTAATTGTACGGTGGACGACTTAATAAAGAATAAAGAGTTGCGTACCAAAATTGATATTAAGAAGTATGTTTCCGACACAGTCGGGCTTCCCACGCTGACGGATATCATGCAGGAGCTCGACAAGCCGGGGCGTGACCCCCGCCAACAAATCCAAGTGTTTGAATTTGACAAGAACGTGCGCACCATCGATGATTTGAAAGAAGGCATGATACTGCCGGGCATCATAAACAATATCACCAACTTCGGTTGCTTTGTCGACATAGGCATCAAGGAAAACGGCTTAGTACATGTATCCCAGCTCTGCAGGGAATTTGTGAGTGACCCGAGCACCGTAGTCAGGATACATCAGCATGTTCAAGTCAAAGTGATGACTGTCGACAAGGAAAGAAAGAGAATACAATTAACGATGATTTTAGACTGACAATAAAATAAGACAATGGAACAAGAAATTTGCAATTGGTTTGTTTTTTATAAAGACCAGATTCTAATCGTACAGACAGAAAACGGATATCATGTGCCTCGCTGTGCAGAACCTCCCGTGACAATCCCTATCGGCAGCACTATCCACACGATAGGAGAAATGGACGGACTTTCCTGTAAGACTTACTCTCTGTACACTCCCATTCCGGGCTCCGAAAGCCCGACAAGACAAATGGTGGGGCTCCGGGCTTCTTTTGATTTTCTGCCATTGCAAGAATACCAAATGGGAGGCAAGGCTTTCCAAATACTAAACTGGGATCAAAACAGCCGTTACTGTCCGTCATGCGGCGTTCCGACCCATCAAATCTCTCCCATTGCAAAAAAATGTCCGCAATGCCGACAAGAGTTTTATCCGCGTATTTCTCCGGCAATCATCGTGCGCATACGAAAAGAAGACAGTATCCTGTTGGTGCATGCCCGTAACTTTCGCGGTACATTCAATGGGCTTGTCGCCGGTTTTCTGGAACCCGGAGAGACACTGGAAGAGTGTGTACACCGCGAAGTAGCGGAAGAAACCGGACTGCACATCAAGAACCTGAAATATTTCGGCAGCCAGCCGTGGCCTTATCCCAGCGGTATCATGATAGGATTTACTGCTGATTATGAAAGCGGTGAAATTAAACTACAGACGGAAGAATTAAATGCCGGAGCTTTCTATTCTAAAGACAACCTGCCTGAAATACCGGGAAAACTCAGTCTGGCAAGAAAATTGATAGATGACTGGTTGGGTGAAAATAGTCAAACGGATTTAGGATAATTACAATTAGTATTTGCTATCTTTGCATTATGGAATGGTTAAATAGTCTATTTTTCGAGCATACTCCCTTACAGGCGGTAGTCATCCTGTCGATAATTATTGCCGTAGGTCTCGGCTTGGGTAAGATTCATGTATTCGGAATCTCCCTGGGAGTTACCTTTGTTTTTTTTGCCGGCATTCTGGCAGGACATTTGGGATTCTCCATCGACTCCAACATGCTGAATTATGCCGAAAGTTTCGGCTTGGTGCTCTTTGTTTATGAATTAGGATTGCAAGTAGGTCCGGGTTTTTTCAGTTCTTTCCGAAAGGGAGGGGTCCAACTTAATATGCTTGGAATGGGAGTGGTGCTGATTGGTACAGTGATGACTGTGGCATTAAGTAAACTCACTACTATCCCGATGAGCGACATGGTAGGTATCCTCTGTGGAGCTACGACCAACACTCCCGCGTTGGGAGCCGCCCAACAGACTTTAAAACAACTCGGCGAACCAGCCAATGGAGCAGCTTTGAGTTGTGCAGTGACTTATCCGCTGGGAGTGGTCGGTGTCATCCTTGCCATGCTGGTGGTTCGCAAGCTTTTTGTACGCCCCTCGGATATCGAGACAAACGATCACGAAGATACCAACCAGACTTTCATCGCCACCTTTAAAATACACAACCCCGCTATTTTTAATAAAAGCATCAAAGAAGTAGCCGAATTGAGTTATCCCAAATTTGTCATCTCCCGCTTGTGGAGAGACGGAACTGTGAGTATTCCCACTTCCGAAAAGGTATTGAAAGAAGACGACCGCTTGCTGGTCATCGCTACCGAAAAGGACGCCCCTACCCTTACCATTCTTTTCGGCGAACAGGAAGCTCAGGACTGGAATAAAAAAGACATTGACTGGAATGCTATCGACAGCCAGTTGATTTCCAAGCACATTGTTGTCAGCCGTCCTGAAATCAATGGAAAAAAACTTGGTTCGCTACGTCTGCGCAACAGCTATGGAATCAATATCAGCCGTGTGATGCGCAGTGGGGTGCAACTGCTTGCAACACCGGGATTAATCCTCCAATTAGGTGACCGGCTCACAGTGGTAGGCGAAGCGAAAGCCATAGAAAACGTAGAAAAAGTATTGGGAAATACGACTCGTACATTGAAAGACCCCAATCTTGCCGCCATCTTTATCGGCATAGTACTCGGATTGATTCTCGGTTCAATTCCCATCGCTATTCCCGGAGTCAGCACTCCTGTCAAACTCGGACTTGCCGGAGGCCCTATCGTAGTAGGTATCCTTATCGGTTGTTTCGGACCACGTTTCCATCTGATTACATATACGACCCGAAGCGCCAACCTGATGTTGAGAGGAATAGGATTATCACTCTATCTGGCATGTCTGGGTCTGGATGCCGGAGCCCACTTCTTTGAAACTGTAATGCGCCCCGAAGGAGCAATCTGGATTGGCTTGGGATTTGCCATCACTTTTCTTCCGGTCGTAATCATGGCGCTTATTGCTTTGCGAATGAGCCATCTGGACTTTGGCAGCACTTGCGGAATGCTGTGCGGAAGCATGGCCAATCCCATGGCGCTTAATTATGCCAACGACACTTTACCCGGTGACAACCCCGCAGTGAGCTATGCCACCGTATATCCGCTGTCCATGTTCAGCCGTGTCATTATTGCACAACTAATACTCATGTTCTTTTTATAAAATATAACCATGAACGCTTATAATCAAATTACCCCCGAAACCATACAGGAAGATATGCGATACCTGCAACTGTTATCGCGCAGCTTCCCGACCATAGCCGATGCCAGTACAGAAATCATCAACCTGGAAGCTATTCTCAACCTTCCCAAAGGAACAGAACACTTTTTGGCGGATTTACATGGAGAATATGAGGCTTTTCAGCACGTATTACGTAATGCTTCGGGAGCTATCAAACGAAAAGTAAACGAAATATTCGGCAATACTTTACGTGAAAATGAGAAGAAAGAACTTTGCACCCTGATTTATTATCCCGAACAAAAGCTGGATCTTATCAAGGGGGTGGAAACAGATATAGACGACTGGTATGTCATTACGCTCAACCAATTGGTTCGTGTCTGCCAAAATGTTTCTTCCAAATATACGCGTTCCAAAGTACGGAAAGCACTTCCCAAAGAATTCTCGTACATCATTCAGGAATTGCTGCACGAAAGTTCAATGGTACCCAACAAGCAGGCCTATATCAATGTTATTATAAGTACGATTATCAGCACCCGCCGTGCAGATGATTTCATTATTGCACTTTGTCAACTCATCCAGCGTCTCACTATCGACACACTGCACGTATTAGGAGACATTTTTGACCGCGGCCCCGCTCCCCACCGCATCATGGACATTCTTTGCAACTATCATAATTTTGATGTACAGTGGGGAAATCATGATATTTTATGGATGGGAGCAGCAGCCGGAAACGAATGTTGCATGGCCAATGTACTCAGATTGGCAATGCGTTATGGAAACCTGTCCGTACTTGAAGACGGATATGGTATCAATCTTCTGCCGTTGGCAACCTTTGCCATGGAAACTTATGCCGAAGATCCGTGCAGCCTGTTCGGACCGAAGGTAGAAGGTCAGGAATGTCCTTACAATGAAAAGACCCTGCGCATGATTGCTCAAATGCATAAAGCCATCAGTATCATACAGTTCAAGTTGGAGGCGGAAATAATCAAGCGCCGCCCCGATTTCGAAATGGATGACCGTATGCTGCTTCACCGCATTGACTTTGAACGGAATATTCTGACCTTGGACGGAAAAGAATATGAGCTGAAAGACTGTTTCCTGCCAACAGTAGATTCTGCCGATCCCTACAAGTTGACTCCCGAAGAAAGAGAAATAATGAACAAGCTCCATCATTCATTTGTCAGCAGCGAAAAGCTGAAAAAGCACATGCGTTGTTTGTTCCGCTATGGATGCATGTATACCGTAAGTAACTCCAACCTGCTGTTCCATGCTTCTGTTCCTCTAAATGAAGATGGCAGCTTAAAAGAAGTTATGATATCCGGAAAGGCCTATAAAGGTAAAAAACTGCTCGAAAAGGTCGGACACCTGATACGCACAGCCTATTTTGCAGAAGAAGATAATGAAGAGAAGCAATTTGCCATAGACTATGTTTGGTACCTATGGAGTGGCAAGGATTCGCCCGCTTTTGACAAAAACAAGATGGCTACCTTTGAACGCTACTTTCTGAAAGAAAAGGAACTGCACAAAGAAATAAAAGGACACTACTACACTCTTCGCAACGAAGAAAAAGTATGTGACATGCTTTTAGATGAGTTCGGAGTAGTAGGAAAACACCGTCATATCATAAACGGCCATGTTCCGGTTAAGACCATTCAAGGTGAAAACCCGATTAAAGCCAATGGCAAAATGATGGTGATAGACGGAGGATTCTCCAGAGCTTATCATTCAGAAACCGGCATTGCCGGATATACATTAGTCTATCACTCACGCGGCTTCCAGCTAGTCCAGCATGAACCTTTTACATCCATGCAAAAAGCAATAGAAGAAGGACAGGATATTAAATCGAGTACACAAATCGTAGAACTCAGTTCACAAAGGATGATGGTGAAGGACACAGACAAAGGTCGGGAGTTAGTCACCCAAATCAACGATTTGAAAAAACTACTCGTGGCCTACCGCATGGGACTCATTAAAGAAAAAGCCCTGTAAGGACATAAAAAAAGAGGTCGGCAGCTTCACAGTTGCCTTCCTCAACAAACTTTAATGTAATACATCTAAAAAATAAAAATGATATATTTTAAAAGAATCATCTTAACACTTGATTCGTCATCGAATCAGGAAAAACCACTGTTGGTTTGAACGACTTGGCCTCTTCAAAGTCCATCATTGCATAAGACATAATGATTACGATATCTCCCACCTGCACTTTGCGTGCGGCCGCACCATTCAGACAAATACATCCCGAACCGCGCTCTCCTTTGATGATATACGTTTCAAAACGTTCTCCATTATTATTATCTACAATGTGTACTTTCTCACCGGCAATCATATTGGCGGCATCCATCAAATCTTCGTCAATCGTGATACTACCCATATAGTTCAGATTGGCTTCTGTCACGCGGACACAATGAAGTTTAGACTTCAACACTTCAATCATCATAGCTTTTCCTTATATTTTATATTGTCAATCAAGCGTACCTCACCACAAAATACGGTAATGCAACCTACTGCATATTCCGTATCTTCCCAACTGGCAATCTTCTGCAGGTTATTTCCATCCACTATCTCAAAGTATTCCAAACGCAAACCTTTGGAAGCGGCAATAGCATCCTCTACAAACTTCTGAGTTTCTGCCACTGTATGCGATGCAGCAAAAGTACGGCTCTTAAATAAAGTTTGCGATATATTCAATGCATATTCTCTTTCTTCAGGCAAAAGACGTGCGTTACGGCTACTCAAAGCCATGCCGTCTTCTTCGCGAACGATAGGACAACCCACAATCTGCAGTTTGAATTCCATCTGTTTCACCATTTCACGAATAATAGCCAACTGCTGGAAATCTTTCTCGCCGAAATAAGCACGGTCAGGCTCTACAATCATAAATAGTTTGCTTACAATCTGACACACCCCATTAAAATGCCCCGGACGGAATTTTCCTTCCATCACTGTATCCAATGGAGCGTAACTGAATTGGCGTGTATCCGGCTCCGGATAAATTTCTTCCACCGACGGAGCAAAAACAAAAGACGCCCCTACCTTCTCCAATAATTCACAATCAGCATCCAACGTACGCGGATATTTAATCAAGTCGTTCCGGTCGTTAAACTGGGTAGGATTCACAAAATCACTCACCACCACCACATCATTCTCGGCAACAGCACGTTTCACTAATGAAGCATGACCTGCATGCAACGCTCCCATCGTAGGGACCAAACCGATTGTTTTTCCTATACTACGCAGGGCATTAAGCTCTGACTGAAGCTCTTTAATCGTATGAACTAACTTCATTTTATCTTACTTCTTTTTAAGTGGTTTCCATTAAAACGGCTGCAAAGTAAACCATTATTTTGGAGATAACGAAAAAAAAAACGTTTTATTAGTAACCAAAGATATGCCAATAACGACAACTTCAGCTCGTTATCGGACACAAATATAATACTTTTTCCCCTTATTATCAGACCCTTAACAAATCATAAGGAATTATTAAGTGTGTATTTTTGTCTCTCTCAGCTATTTTTTTTATATCTTTGCAAAATGTTTATGAGCAACAAAAAGTTAAGATGAAGGCAAATAAAGTTTTATTTATTACACAAGAGATTACCCCTTACGTTCCCGAATCCGAAATGGCAAACATGGGAAGATATCTTCCTCAGGCTATTCAGGAAAAAGGCAGAGAAATCAGAACTTTTATGCCGAAGTGGGGCAATGTTAATGAACGCAGAAATCAATTACACGAAGTCATTCGCCTGTCGGGTATGAACCTGATTATCGACGATACAGACCATCCGTTGATTATCAAGGTTGCGTCAATCCAAGCCGCCCGCATGCAGGTATATTTCATTGATAATGATGATTATTTCCAGCACCGTCAAATGGTAGCTGATGAAAACGGAGTAGAATACACAGACAATGACGAACGTGCTATCTTCTATGCACGCGGTGTATTGGAAACAGTAAAGAAACTGCGTTGGTGTCCTGACGTTATCCATTGTCAGGGCTGGATGAGTGCATTTGTACCTCTCTACATTAAAAAAGCATATCAGGACGAACCGTCTTTCAGAGATTCTAAAGTTGTATTCTCTGTATTCGGAGATGATTTTAAGTCGGAATTTCAAGGCGATTTAGTCGAGAAGTTGATGCTGAAAGGCATTGAAAGAAGTGATGTAGACAACATTATCAAGACTCCGGCTAATTATGAAGAGCTTTGTAAACTGGCTATCGCCTATTCAGACGGTGTCATCCAAAATAGTGAGAAAGTAAATGAGAATGTAATGAAGTTCGCACGCGAATCAGGTATTCCTGTTCTTGATTACCAATCACCCGAAACCTATGTAGACGCTTTTAATAACTTCTACGATGAAGTTTGGGAGTTTGAAAAGAAATAAATCAATATAGATTACGAAAATGAAAATCAAATATTTATGCGCATTGTTGTTAGCCGCACTTATATACAGTTGCGACGATACGACACCGGGCGTCGGTGATACTACAATTCCGGACGGAGACCACATTCAGGCCGGAGGTAAAATTTATGATGTCACGACCCGTTCTATTTTAGCGGATTCCGTATATGCACGTACCAGTACCGCCTATTTGGGACGTTATACCGACCCTCAGTTCGGTGAATTCACGTCCGACTTTATGGCGCAATTCAACTGTACGGATGATTTCGAGTTCCCCGAAGCTGTGCAAGAGATTACAGGACTGACACTCTTTATCCAGTATACGACATTTTTCGGAGATTCCCTAAACTCCATGCGCATGAGAATTGATACCTTGGACAAGGTAATACCGGAGGGAGACTTGAACACATTTTATACAAATGTAAATCCCGACAATTATTACAACGAAAGTGCCAAACCTATCGCCGTAAAAGCTTACTCGGCAGCCGGAGCTGATGCTCACCTCACTGATACACTTGGCAGCAGATATTATACTCAAACCATAAAATTGCCCACTAATCTTGGGAAATTTATGTATGAGAAATATAAGGAAGATAAAAACAACTATAAGAATGCCGATGCTTTTATCAAGAATGTCTTAAAGGGCATCTATGTACGTTGCACACATGGCGACGGTACTATTCTGTATATCGACAACCTTGACTTGCGTATGCATTTCAGCAGATTGATTAAGAGTTCTTCCAACAAGCTCGACTCTTTGGTAAATACGTTCGCTGATTTTGCCGCAACAAAAGAGGTAATTCAGGCCAATCGTTTCCAGAATTCCGAAAGACTGAAAGAACTGGTGGACAAAGATAATTGTACTTACATAAAGACTCCTGCCGGAATCTATACAGAAGCGACACTGCCTGTTGACGAAATATATGATATGCATCAGAATGATACATTGAATGCTGCGACCCTTTCTTTTACCCGCTTTAACGAAAAGAACAACGGTAGCTTTACAATGGGTATTCCTCAGTATCTATTAATGGTAAGGAAGAAGGAGATGTACTCGTTCTTTGAAGAGAATAAGATTACTGACAATATATCCTCTTTCATCACAAGCTTTACCAGCAGCAGTAATAAATATACTTTCTCCAATATTGCCCAACTGATTACTTACTGCATTGAAGAGAAGAAGAAAGGATTGGCTGATGACCCTGCGTGGGTTGAAAAGAATCCTGATTGGAATAAAGTTGTGCTGATACCTGTAAAGGTGGACTTTGATACAAACAATTCGATTATCGGGGTAAGCAACAACTTGGGTATGGAGAGTGCTGAGTTGAAAGGCGGCACCAAAGCAGGAAATGAATTAAAGATGCAAGTCTTATATACCAAATTCTAACGGCACGGATTACACACGTTAGTACGCATAGGAGTGTGTCAAAACTATCCCATCGTCAGCTGTAGGGGCAGGGTTTGCCTGTCTGAAGACACAAAGCAAACTGTTTTCGGGCGAGCGAACCTTGCCCCTACGAACTAAACGACAGCATTATCCACGTTTTGACACACACATGCGTATATATGTTAAGGTCACACGTATATACGTGTGAAGCTATGCTTGCGTAGGCATAAAAAAGAGGAGGCAAAAGTCCAAAACGATTTGACTTTTGCCCCCTTTATCTTATCTTAGAATATAATCGGGTTAAATACCCAATGACTTTCTTACGGCCTCTACTTTTTCTTCGGCAGCAGCATTAGCGGCATCATAACACTTAGGACATCCCATCTCGCCTTTTACTTCCACATAGAACTTAATCTTTGGTTCGGTACCTGAAGGACGAACAGAAATCTTAGTACCGTCTTCTGTGAAATATTGCAATACATTAGATGTTTCAGGCATATTGATATCCGTCACATTACCCTCGCCGTCTGTAGCTTTCAGAGTCTTGTAATCTTTTGCCAATACCACTTTAGAACCACCGATTTCTTTCGGAGGATTAGCACGGAAGTTCTCCATCATTGCTTTGATTTCATCTGCACCACTCTTACCGGGCTTCACCACATTGACAGTCGTTTCTTTAGAAAAACCATATTCCACATAGATATCCATCAAAACATCAAACAAGGTCTTGCCCTGGTCTTTGGCCCAAGCACAGATTTCAGCCAACAGTGTACAAGCAGAGACAGCATCTTTATCACGAACGAAGTCTTCAGCCAAGAAACCATAACTTTCTTCACCGCCACCGATATACTGCTGTTTGCCTTCACTCAAACGGATTTCGCGTGCAATCCATTTAAAACCGGTATAACAGTCGCGCATCTCAATCTTATTCTTGTCGGCCACAGCCTTGATAAGTTCAGTAGTAACAATGGTCTTGACGATAAAATCATTATCCTTCATCTTACCCATTGCAATACGGTTCTTGATAATGTAATATAAGAAAAGCAAGCAAGTCTGATTACCGTTAATCAATACCCATTCGCCTTTGTCATTCTTACAAGCCATACCTACACGGTCGGCATCCGGGTCACTGGCCATCACAATATCAGCATCAATCTTCTTAGCCAAATTTATAGCCATAGACAAAGCCTCTGCATTTTCGGGATTCGGTGAAATAACAGTTGGGAAATCACCGCTCTTCACCATCTGTTCGGGCACACAGTGTACGTTTTCAAAGCCCCACTGCTTCAAGGCACGCGGAATCAGCATCATACCGGTTCCATGAATCGGAGTATACACAATGCTCAAATCCTTCTGACGCTTAATTACTTCAGGATCAATGGAAATAGTATGAACCTTATCCAAATAAATACTATCTATGTCCTCGCCAATTACCTGAATCAGTTCTTTGTTTCCTTCAAACTTAATATCGGCAGCCGAAGCAATCTTATTCACCTCGTCAATAATACCTTTATCGTGAGGAGCCAACACTTGCGCACCATCGTCCCAATATGCCTTATAGCCGTTATATTCTTTCGGATTATGAGAAGCTGTCAGGATAATACCGCTTTGACATCCCAAATGACGAATGGCAAAAGACATTTCAGGAGTCGGACGCATATCTTCAAACAGATATACCTTAATGCCGTTAGCCGAGAATATATTCGCTGAAATTTCAGCAAACAAACGGCTGTTATTACGACAATCGTGACCTACCACAACAGATATTTGTTCAAGGTCTTTAAAATTCTTATTAAGATAGTTTGACAAACCCTGAGTAGCTGCACCGACAGTATATATATTCATGCGATTGCTGCCTACTCCCATGATACCTCGCAAACCGCCTGTACCAAATTCCAAATCCTTATAAAATGCTTCTATCAAGTCGGTTTTATCTTCATTTTCCAACATACGTTTCACTTCTGCCTGAGTTTCGGCATCGTACGCAGGAGTTAACCACTTCTTTGCTTTTTCAGTCACTTGCTGAATCAATTCTTCATTTTCCATGTGATTTATTTTATTAGGGTTAATATTTTAATAATACGCAAATGTAAAATAATAAGTTCACAATTCCTATCTTTTGAAGAAATAAATTATAATGGAATCCACACCGATATCCATAAAAAAAACGAATCCGCATTACACCTTCGCAAAGATGTAATGCGGACAGCTTTCCATTGTCGAATGAATTAGGAACAGGCTTACTGTTCTGTCACCTTATAACGGTCTCCTGTGGCTTTCACCAATTCTTCCAAAAACTCTTTGGGGTAGCCCGGACGTACAAGCGGGGCACAGTTTCCTGTTTCCGGACGTAAGATAGAACCGTTCTGTGCCATCTTCTTCACTGCACCATCATTATATTTCACGATAAGGAATTCACCCAATTTCTTCCAACTGTCGACCGCCGATTGTGCTGTCATACAAGAATAGTTAGTCAAGAACTCTTTCGCTTTAACCGGATCTTTCTCATAAAGGCTCAAGGCAGCATTTTCAATACCACTCTGTGCACTGTCATAAGTATCCTCCAAATTGTTTTGAACCGCACGCATGTCATCAATCATCAAACTGTATCGAGGACGAATCATATCGGCCACCCAGTTGTAAATCCAAAACGCAGAATTCCATGAGAAGGTTACACAGTCTGCTTCTTTACCGCTATAACAATCAGGAACTCTGTCTGTACAGCAATAGACTGGAGCAAAAACTGTCATGTTGGCATCATCCGCACCAAACCACAATACACCACCTATCGCATCGGGAAGTTCAGCACGCATCTGTGCCACAAATGTAAATGCAGTCTGCTGAGTAGAAATCGGACGTTCGTTAAAGTACTCCTTGTCGCCTACCTTATAAGTCAACGGCGACAAACGATAAGGCGTTTTAAAGGGACCTGCTCCCGGATCATTAGTTATATCCAGCGGAGTGCCTTCATAATGATCGCGCATGGCTCTTTGCACATCGCGTACAGACAGTTTACGGTCGGGCTTGATATAAAGAGGCATAGGCTCCTTGCTGTCTCCCTTTATATAAGGCAAATAGGTGTCTCCTACCGCTTTATTAAACATATTATAGTAGCTCCATACACGTGCTTCGCAGAAACGGAGCCCACCGAAGTCCAGAGGATTATAGGCATCCGAAAAACTAAAATCCTTGTTCATACCGTCAAAATAACCTTTCTCACGAGCAAACGAAATCACATCAGGAGAGTAAAGACAGTTATCCTTATCGTTCATATTGAATTTATGGATGCGGCTTTGATTAGCATGTGCTGCAATACAATCGTCCGGTATTCGGACAGCTACCCAGACTGCGCCTTTCACACCCGGTCCTTTGCCTATCATTTCCAGAATCCAGACCTCATTGGGGTCTGCAATAGAGAATGACTCGCCACTGCTGTAATAACCGTATTCCTTGACTAAGTCAGTCATCACTTCAATAGCTTCCTTCGCTGTACGCGAACGTTGGAGAGCAACATAAATGAGGCTGCCGTAATCCATAATGCCGGTAGTATCCACCAACTCCTCACGTCCGCCAAAGGTCGTTTCTCCAATCGTCACCTGATATTCATTCATATTGCCTACCACATTGTAAGTCTGGGGAGCTTCCTTTATCTGCCCCAAATACTTACCTGTATCCCATTCATGAATATCACGCATGGTACCTTTGGGGTGCACACCTGCCGGATAATGATATAACTCACCGAACATTCCGTATGAATCGGCTGAATAAGATACAATAACCGAACCGTCTGTCGATGCCTTTTTGCCAACAATAAAGTTGGTACAGGCCAGTGTTTCGGTCACGGCTGCCATCAACAAGGCAGCTCCTAAAATTAGCTTGTTCTTCATTTATATAACTTTTTAATTGTGTTATTCTGTTTTCTACTGCTTAATATTTATATTCTTCCCGCGTCTCGTTGCCACAATAATCGGTCACAATAATCTCTAACTTATGGGGCACTCCCCTCTTCAAACGCTCCGGATGCTTCATTGACAGCCGGGCTGTTTTCGAGCTGAAGCCGAAAAGTGCAAACCGGCCATCAATCATCACCTTATAACCTTTAACACCTGTTTCGGCATCACCAATCCTGAATTGTATATTTCCACTTTTCCATTGGGGCTTGTTCAGAGGAGTGACCCTCGGAGGAACCGTATCGACAGCCACAGTGTATGTCCCCAACTCACGAATGGTTGTTTTCATCCAGCCGTTATCAAACTCCCCTCCTGCCGAACCCTTCTTATTCCCCCATTTACGGGCTATATAATATTTCGACGTGTCCGACACCGGAAGATGGCGTATACCAATCATCAGCGTACATCCCGCCTGCAAAGGTACAGCTTCGTCGTGCAACTGATATTCATAAGAGATAGCGGCAGTATCCTTTATCACTTTACTGTTCAATGCAATGTCTTCATACAACATTCCCCGCGGAATCACCAATTCCATCCCGGGTTCTTGCACCACATTACCCTTATTCCATTCCAAATAATGTTTCACCTGCGGATGATATTCTTCTATCGGCATCCGGCATCCGCGCACAACAAACCGATATGTATTTTTATTGCCATACAAATCTTCCAATTCATAACGGAAGTGATAATCCCGTTCCTCATCAATTGTCACGACTCCCCCTTTTTCATTGGCCTGCAACATACGCAAAGGATTTCCCGGAAGTACCTGCGAACGCATCACCCAACTATTATTCTTCACATGCTCCTCATAATCCGTCCAAGCGTTAATCATGCGGTTTTCTTCCGGCAAAACGCCATCCACCGTACTTCGGAACACTTCAACCGTATCTACATAAAGCACTACAGAACGCACCCCATAATTATTATGTGTGCCATCCATATAGTCATAAGCCTTTATACCTGCTGCTATTTCTCCCCAAGCCTCAACCGGAGTTCCCAGTGCGGAGACCGGAATCGCTTTCTTCTTTGCAGCCCCATTCACCACTCCCTTCCCGGGCTGAGGGTAAAGCATCACCAAAGTGGCACGAGGGGGAGTCGTATCTTTCACCTTATCTGTATAGAACTGCAAAGGGTCTATCAACTCGCCGGTATCTGTATGACGAATCTCCATGTGCAAATGAGGGCCAAACGAATACCCCTCATTCCCACTCAAAGCAATAATCTCACCGGCCTTAAAAACCAGTTGGTCAGGTTCAAACTTTAAGTCTACCGCAAAAGTTTCATTCTCATACTGATATTCTTCCACCAACTTCGCCACAGCCGGAGCAAATTTCGAGATATGTCCGTACACGGAAGTATAGCCATTAGGGTGAGTGACATACAAAGCCTGTCCATAACCTCCGGGGGTAACCGATACACGGCTCACATAACCGTCGGCTATGCAATGAATGGGCTTGCCAATCTCCCCCTGCGTTTTAAAATCCACCCCTCCGTGAAAATGATTGGCACGCAACTCTCCAAAATTACCGCTTAAAGTCAACGGAAAATCAAAAGGAGAAATAAAAGGTTTATCAGGATGTTCCTGTGCCTGAGACGCCAGACAGCCTCCCAGTGCAAGGGCCAATATATAAGTGCGTATCGTCATTTTTTCCTATCTGTTTTTCTATTCTTTTCTGCCCCTGCATACGGGCAGGTGCAAACTTACAAAATAAATTCAAAAGTTCCTCTTAATTTGTGTTGCTAAACATACTCCTGAAAGAAAAAAAACAAAGCTGCAGGAAACCTACTTTTCTGACATTTTGTTACCTTTGATATATTCAAACCCCTTAAATGTGACGATTATGATAGTAGGAATTCCTAAAGAAATCAAAAACAACGAGAATCGTGTATCGTTAACTCCCGCGGGAGCACGAGAGTTGGTGCAAAGAGGTCACACGGTGTATGTCCAGCACACCGCCGGTACTAACAGTGGATTTGCCGATGAGGACTATGAAAAGGCCGGAGCGCATATACTCCCCACCATCGAAGATGTGTATGGAACTGCCGAAATGATTATCAAAGTCAAAGAACCTATCAAAAGCGAATACAGCCTGGTGCGCGAGGGGCAATTAGTATTCACCTATTTCCATTTTGCCTGCGACCTGCAATTGACGGAAGCTATGATAAAAAGCAAATCGGTATGTCTGGCTTACGAAACCGTAGTGGACAAACAAGGCACGCTGCCCTTATTGATTCCGATGAGTGAAGTGGCCGGACGTATGTCTGTGCAGGAGGGTGCACGTTTTCTAGAGAAACCACAAGGTGGAAAAGGAATCTTGCTGGGTGGAGTTCCAGGGGTAAAACCGGCAAAGGTATTAGTTTTGGGCGGCGGAGTTGTGGGAACCAATGCCGCTTTAATGGCTGCCGGACTGGGAGCAGATGTCACCATTTGCGATATATCTCTTCCTCGCCTAAGACAACTCAATGAATTTATGCCCAAAAATGTGAAAACATTATTCTCATCCACCCACAATATAGAGCAAGAGCTCGCTACCACCGATTTGGTAGTAGGGGCAGTTTTGATTCCCGGAGCAAAAGCTCCTCACCTCATTACCCGCCCTATGCTCAAACTGATGAAAAAAGGAAGTGTATTGGTAGATGTAGCCATTGACCAAGGAGGTTGTTTCGAGACATCACACCCCACCACACATGCCGAACCGACGTATGAAGTCGATGGAATCATCCATTACTGTGTAGCCAATATCCCCGGAGCGGTGCCATGCACTTCCACTCTGGCACTGACCAATGCAACATTGCCTTATGCCGTCAAGCTGGCTGACATGGGCTGGAAAAAAGCCTGTGAAACAGATTCCGGACTCAAGAAAGGATTGAATATCGTGGATGGTAAAGTAGTATTCCCGGCTGTTGCAGAAGCCTTCGGATGGAACATATAATCTCCCTTTAAAGAAGCGAATGTATTAAAAGCCATAGCATTATCACAACGATAATTCTTACTGGTTTTTAATACATTTCTTTATTTTGAACCATCAAGCTTTTCCTCCGTACGGCTCACCACCCATATACTGCCTTCGTAAAGTATATACATCGGGACAGATACCATCAACAACGTAAACACATCAGAGGTGGGAGTGATAACGGCACCGACAATCAAAATAATGACAATGGCATGACGACGATACCGCCGCATAAATCCGGCTGTAAGAAAACCCAATTTGGCAAACAACCAGCAAAGAACAGGTATTTCAAACACAATCCCCATCATGAGATTCATCATCATTAAAGTGTCTATGTAAGAAGACAGCGTGATGGTATTTTCTATGGCATCACTCACCTGATACGTGGCCAGAAATCGGAATGTAAGAGGGAAAATAAGAAAATAGTTCAACAAGACACCCGACATAAAAAGAATATACCCCCACCCTACAACCCGCGTGGAATATTTTTTCTCGCTTTCGTATAATGCCGGTGACACAAAGCGAAATAATTGATAAATGATATAAGGGGAAGCCAACAAGATACCGGCATACATCGATACACTCATGTGAGTGACAAACTGTGCCGCCAATTGTGTATTTATCAGCTTTACACTAAAAGTCTCCGGGCATAATGATGGCATAGAAATCCAATTTGCCATCTCGCAGAAAAGCCGGTATATAATAAAATCAGACTCTTTAGGCGCAAGGACAATGGCAAATAATTCATCTTTAAAGAAAAATGCAATCAGCATAAGGGTAATCACCGCCACCATCATGCGAAACAGAACACGGCGCAATTCATCTAAATGCCCCCAGAAGGTAAGTGCCTCATGCTGTCCATTTCTCATCTTATCCATAACTGCTGCCCACCAAACAATCCACCTCACTTATCTTTCTGTTGTGTGTCTTTGTCCTCTTTATCCTTCGGTTCGTCTTCAATTCCATTCATTCCGTCCTTAAAACTTTTCACCCCTTTGCCTAAGCCCTTCATCAGCTCAGGAATCTTCTTTCCTCCGAAAAACAAAAGTATGATGAGAGCAAGAAACAGCACTTCCTGCATACCCAATCCTAAAAATAACAATGTGGCTATCATTTTCCTTATCCTTATTTATTTCTGCAAATATAATCATTTCAGCCACCAAGCCCCATCATTTTTTTCTCTTTTCTTATTAATATTATCAAATATTCTCCTACCTTCGCAAGAAATTGATAAAATACACGCTATGAAATGTTACAAATTCATTAGTTTATTGGTTGTGTTCTTTGCGATAACAACATTGACACACGCCCAAAGTACAGGACCATGCACGGGTAGTGAGTATACCACTAACACCGAGTATTTCCGTGCGTATGCATCTGCACTGAGCAGTGATGCGACAGCTTCCAAGAAGAAAGCCATGACCAGTGCCCGAACAGCTCTTGAAAACCAAATTAAAACAAAAGCAGAAGCCGCCGCCAAATCACAGACTAAAATATCCGGCGCTGACATAGCCCAACTCAACAGTTTGATTCAGGGAGCAATACAACAAGAAGTGGTTAAAATGAAAGTCATCTGCGAGAACAGTGAACAAACCGGCGGACGATATAAAACACATATCGTGGTAGAAGTCACCAAAGCGAATGTATTGACGAATATTGTCAACAGTGCCAAAAACGATGAACAACTGAAAGCGAACTTCGAAGAAAGTAAATTCAAACAGGCTTTTTAAGTGTTCCCCAAAACTCTTTGGTCTTTTTCAAAAACTCTTTAGTCTTTTCTAAAAACTCTTTGGTCTTTTCTGAAAACTCCTTAGTCTTTTTAAAAGCCTCTCGAACCTTTTCCAAAAGAACAAGGGAATGTATCAAAACTTCCCTTTTATCGAAATCACCCTCGCTACAGCTGCCTGTGGCGAGGGTGATTTTTAGTTTAGGAGCATTTCGACACACTCTATTTAAATATATCGAAGTTCTGATATCTAATCTTAGAACAATAATATATAAGCCAATGTGCTCAAGCTGATTACCACCCACAGAATCACTCCCTGAATAAGCGGTTTCATTCCTACTTGCTTTAATACATCCACCGACAATGACGCACCGATAAAGAACATTGTTATAATCAACCCTTTACGTGCCAAACCCGAAATAGCCTCTCCTAATTGAGGAATACCGTCCAACACATAGGTATTGAGAATGATGGCACCTATAAAGTAAAAGATAAACCAAGGAACACTGATTTTCTTGCCGCTTCCTTTAAAGATAAATGAAGTAGCCAATGCCAATGGGATAATCCACAAAGCACGAGTCAATTTAATGGTAGTAGCCACTTTCAATGCCTCCTCACCATAAGCCGCTCCCGCACCTACTACCGAACTAGTATCATGAATGGCAATAGCTGCCCAGGTTCCGAACTGCTGCTGGTCTAATCCCAGCCAGTGTCCCAAAACGGGAAAAATAAATAAGGCTACTGCATTCAACACAAAAATAGTAGCCAACGCTACAGACATTTCACTGTCTTTTGCCTTCAGGACAGGACCCACAGCTGCAATGGCACTACCGCCGCAAATAGCTGTTCCCGAGCTAATCAGATAAGAAGTATCACGATCCACCTTCAATATTTTACGACCGATAAACATACCGATAAGCATTGTTCCGACCACTGAAATGATGGTAAACTCCATACCTTCCTTACCGGATGCCAGAGAAGCTTGAAGATTCATGCCAAAGCCTAAGCCTACCACCGAATACTGCAATAAATATTTTGAAGTCTTTTTATTAAACTTGGGATGAGCCTGACCACACACCAGTGCGAATATCAAACCTAAAAATAAAGCTACCGGCGGAGTGACCCAATGTGAAAAAGGGGCCAATGCCGGGACATAATCCATTAACAAAAAAACAGTCAATGTGGAAAGTATACCTACATAAATTACTTTGTTGTTCTGTTGTAAAGCTGATACTGAAATCATATTTCTACCTTTCTTTAAATGTTATTTTCTGTTTCGGAGTGCAAAGGTAGTATATGTTTCGATAGATAACCAATCGTTTTTATTTATAGGTTATAACTTTTCTTTATAATGCTCGGCAAACTGCATAAATAAAGCCGGTAATCCGGTTTCCTGACCTTGCAGTTGCACAAAATCAAACTCCCGGAACATGGGTAAATCTTTTATCTCCAACACTTTCAGTTTACCCGCATACAATTCTTTATTGACAGAACGTATAGAAAGAATCCCCAAGCAATCGCAGTTCTCCAAAAAAAGTTTAATGCTTTCCGTACTTCCCAAATGCATTTTTACGTTCAAATCTGATAACTTTATATTGTGTTTTTGAAGTGCTGCCAACAAAATATCCAATGTTCCCGACCCCCTTTCACGCAACACTAAAGGAATCTTTTTAAACTCCTCTAATGTGATTTCGTCATATTCCATCCATTTGCTGTGAATATGGACAACAGGAACCAACTCGTCCTGCAGAAACGAAGTATACTTCAAATTAGGTTGCCGAATGTTACCTTCCACCAAGGCAAGGTCTATGCGATGTTCCTGGAGGGCTTTCTCCACTTCCGAGGAATTTCCATTAAACAAAGACAGAGAAACTTGTGGGAATTTCTCTATAAAACGCGCCAACAATGGGGGAAGCACATACTGGGCAATCGTGGTACTGGCTCCCAAACGCAATTCTCCGGTATGTTCATTGCGCAACAGATTCATTTCATATTCCAGCCGCCCATATTCTTCCAATATCTTCTCACAATGCTCCAGCAACAACTTTCCGGCATCAGTCAGCGATATTTTATTCCCCATCCGTTCAAAGAGGCGCGTCTGATACATCGTCTCCAATTCCTGGATATGCTTTGTTATGGCAGGCTGACTGATGAAAAGCTCTTGAGATGCCTTAGTAAAACTAAGATTCTTTGCCACACAACTGAATACTCTCAACCGGAAATCAGACATAAACTCCCCTTTTTTGTTACAGTTCATCAGCTTTTATACCTAAAGCTTGCAGTACAGCGAATCCTAACATCTCCCACTGATAAGCCGCTGCTTCGGCCGGCGGATTCATGCCAAAGACAGTCATACTCTCCTTTCCGTCCACCTTATTTAATATAGCAGGAAGCTCATTACCATATTCTTCTTCTGCAGGAACTGCTATCAGGCGTTTCACATCTTTCGCATCCGCAACCACCTTCAGTGATTCAAGAAACAATTCATCCCGCCCTGCCATATCCGAAGGTTCAAAAGAATAAAAAGCAAACTCACCCAAGTGACTCTTAAAAGCTACATTATTCAATTCTTCACGCAAATCACCCGGTTGGCAAGTGCTCATCTTCTCACTTTCCTTATCATAAACAAGCAATATCTGAACATTATTCTCTCCGAATTGCAGTCCGGCATCCAAAGCCAGACACTCCATCAGCACCGGTAAATCCGCCTTTGGCAATTCACGCCCCAGCACTGCTGTGAAATGCTTTTTCAAGTCACCACACACTCTGTCCAAATATGCTACATCTATCAGCATTACAGTTTCTGCAAAATTCATCTCATTCGCCATATTCTTACTTTTGTCATTTTCTTATTCTACATTATCGGTCTAAAGATAGAAATAATCTTTTCTCCTTCCGAAAGTTTTCTGCCTTTTTGTATCCAATTCGGACTTTTTTTCATTTAACAACTCCTTCGCCCTGCCATTTTGTCTGATTCTTTTACCCCTATCACTTCTTTTCCTCCACTATCAGCTTCTGGCAAAGTATTTGAGCATTCTTTGCCGAAATCGCCCCAAACATTGAACAAAGACGTAGCGATTCCGTTTTCAATAGGTATTTTGAAATAAAACAGAAAGGAGATACAATATGAATTTTAACAACTTCACAATTAAATCACAAGAAGCAGTGCAGGAGGCTGTGAACCTTACGCAAGCCCGCGGACAGCAGGCTATCGAACCGGTTCATTTGCTGGCCGGTGTACTGAAAGTCGGTGAAAACGTGACAAACTTTATCTTCCAGAAACTGGGGATGAATGCGCAGCAGGTTACGCTGGTCATCGACAAACAGATAGACTCACTGCCGAAGGTTAGCGGCGGAGAACCTTATCTGAGCCGCGAAAGCAACGAGGTATTACAAAGGGCCACCCAGTATTCCAAAGAAATGGGGGATGAATATGTGTCACTGGAAGCTATCATTCTGGCATTACTGAATGTCAAGAGCACCGTTTCCACCATCCTGAAGGATGCGGGTATGACCGACAAAGATTTACGTGCTGCCATCACTGAACTACGGAAAGGAGAAAAAGTAACTTCCCAATCCAGCGAAGATACTTATCAGTCCTTAAGCAAATATGCCATCAACTTAAATGAAGCTGCCCGCAGTGGAAAACTTGATCCGGTTATCGGCCGTGATGAGGAAATCCGACGAGTGTTACAGATACTAAGCCGACGCACCAAGAACAATCCGATTTTAATCGGTGAACCGGGCACAGGCAAAACAGCCATCGTCGAAGGTTTGGCACACCGTATCATTCGTGGTGATGTGCCCGAAAATCTGAAAAACAAACAGATTTATTCATTGGACATGGGTGCACTGGTAGCCGGTGCTAAATATAAAGGTGAATTTGAGGAACGTTTGAAATCGGTTATCAATGAGGTGACAAAGTCGGAAGGCAGCATTATCTTGTTCATTGACGAAATCCATACTTTGGTAGGAGCCGGAAAAGGCGAAGGTGCAATGGATGCTGCCAACATCCTGAAACCTGCATTGGCACGTGGTGAACTCCGCAGTATCGGTGCGACAACCCTTGACGAGTATCAGAAATATTTTGAAAAGGACAAAGCTTTGGAACGCCGTTTCCAAACCGTAATGGTTGCCGAACCGGACACCCTGAGTACCATCTCCATCCTGCGCGGATTAAAGGAGCGATATGAAAACCATCATAAGGTTCGTATCAAAGACGAAGCCATCATTGCTGCCGTAGAACTGAGTAACCGTTACATCACCGAACGTTTCCTGCCCGACAAGGCTATCGACCTGATGGATGAAGCGGCTGCCAAACTACGCATGGAGCGCGACTCTGTTCCTGAGGAACTGGATGAAATCTCACGCCACCTGAAACAATTGGAGATTGAGCGTGAAGCTATCAAGCGCGAAAAAGACGAACCTAAGTTGCAGCAACTGAATAAGGAAATTGCCGAATTGAAGGAGCAGGAAACTTCCTATAAAGCAAAATGGCAAAGTGAAAAAGAACTGGTAAACAAGATTCAGCAAAACAAACAGGAGATAGAGCAACTGAAATTCGAAGCCGATAAAGCGGAGCGTGAAGGCGATTATGGTAAAGTAGCCGAAATCCGTTACGGAAAATTGCAGGCTTTGGAGAATGAAATCAAAGATATCCAGGAAGACTTAAAGCATAAACAAGGCGACAATGCCATGATTAAAGAGGAAGTCACTGCCGAAGATATCGCTGATGTGGTGTCACGCTGGACAGGAATTCCGGTCAATAAGATGTTGCAAAGTGAACGCGATAAATTACTGAATCTGGAACAGGAGTTGCACCTGCGTGTTGTAGGACAAGAAGAGGCTATTGCCGCCGTTTCTGATGCAGTTCGCCGTAGCCGTGCGGGACTGCAAGACCCGAAACGTCCGATTGGTTCATTCATTTTCCTGGGTACTACCGGTGTAGGCAAGACAGAGTTGGCCAAGGCATTGGCTGATTATCTGTTCGATGATGAAAGTCTGATGACTCGTATCGATATGAGTGAGTATCAGGAGAAGCACTCTGTATCCCGACTGATTGGAGCGCCTCCCGGATATGTAGGTTATGATGAAGGCGGCCAGTTGACGGAAGCCGTAAGACGTAAACCTTATTCTGTGATACTGTTTGACGAGATAGAAAAAGCTCATCCCGATGTATTTAATATCTTGCTTCAAGTATTGGACGACGGTCGGCTTACAGACAATAAGGGACGGACAGTAAATTTCAAGAACACCATTATCATCATGACTTCCAATTTGGGCAGCTCTTATATTCAGAGTCAGTTCGAAAAGATTAATGATGAAAATCGTGAAGTGATAGTCGAGGAAACGAAAAAAGAGGTAATGTCGATGTTGAAAAAGACAATCCGACCGGAATTTCTGAACCGTATTGACGAAACAATCATGTTCTTGCCTTTGAACAAAGAAGAGATTGAACAGATTGTCATGCTACAAATCGGAGGTATCAAGAATATGCTGGCCGACAACGGAATCACTCTCCAAATGACAGATGAAGCAATCCGTTTCATTGCCAGCACAGGGTATGATCCCGAGTTTGGAGCCCGTCCGGTGAAACGTGCCATCCAACGTTACTTGTTGAATGACTTGTCAAAGAAATTATTGTCCCAAGAAGTAGATCGCTCTAAACCGATTATAGTGGAAACTGCAGGAGACGGTTTGATATTCCGTAACTAATTCTATATAATCATGCTATAAAAAAGGGGTTGTGTCAAAACGTGGATAATGCTGTCGTTTAGTTCGTAGGGGCGAGGTTCGCTCGCCCGAAAACAGTTTACTTTGTGCCTTCGGGCAGGCAAACCCTGCCCCTACAACTGACGATTGGATAGGCCGGTTTAGTTTTGACACACTCCCTTTTATAAATAATAGGGGGAAAAGTATTATTTTTCTTCTTCTGCTGCCGGTTCTTCTGTGGGCACAACATTTCCTTCTACAAATTCTGTAATACCGTTGTTTACCAAGATATTGTACCATGATAACAGTTTCTTGATATCACTAGTGTGCACACGGTCACGGTCATAGTTTGGCAGAATTTCTGCAAAATAAGCATGCAGCTCATTAGCAGATGCTTTCTTATAGTCAATAGAAGCCACAGCTCCGTTTTCTTTGTTCTTCACAGATTCCAGCACTTCGCTCAAGGGCACTTCTTCTGCATCTGTATACATTGCTATATCAGCCAATGAGATTACCTTGTCCTGTCCGTAAGCCGGAATTCTTTTCTTAGCAACGTCAACTGTTTCTACAATCAACATATTCTTTCCTGAAGAAATCAATTTATATAATCCGGGCTTGCCCGCGATTGATAAAATGGTCTTTAACATACTATTTCTATTTTATTTATGGTTTGAGGCAGCAAAAGTACAATTCACGATTGAAACTCCCAAATTTATTATATGAATTTTCCTGATTTTAATTCTTCTATTACCTGCACCAACTGTGGAAGCAGCGGAACAGCGCCGTCATTCAAGACCGTAAAATCTGCCCTACTGCGTTTTTCCTCATCATCAAGCTGTGCCGAGATACGTGCACGCACCTGTTGTTCTGTCGCATTATCGCGCTGCATGGCCCGCTCCACTCTTAGCTCTAATGGCGCATAGACCATCACCACAGCATCTACCGTATTTTCAAAACCGGCCTCATACAGAATTGCTGATTCCATACCCGCTATCTCACACCCTTCCAGTTCTCCGGTCCAACGAATAAAATCTTCCCTCACCCTAGGATGAATAATAGCATTGATTTGCTTCACATGCTCAGGAGCTGAAAAAAGATAAGAAGCGAGCAGGGGTTTATTCAAAGTCCCTTCTTTATCGTATACTTCTTCTCCCAATAAAGCAATAAGCTCCCGACGAATCCCCTCATCGGACACCGTCAAGCGTTTAGCTTCATTATCAGCATTATAGACCGGTACATTCAGGGTCTCCAGCAAGTGAGAAATATATGATTTCCCACTACCGATACCTCCGGTAATAGCTATCTTAATCATTGAATACTACTTGTTGTTCAATCAAATAATCCACCTCCTGCGGATTGAGGCGTACATGGTTCACATAGCGGGGAACAGACTTAAGTTTCACCGGACACTTTTCTCCTTTATTATTCAGTAATTCCTCGTAAGTCACTCCTATAAAGAAATCTTCAGCCGTAATCGCCTTGAAATGACTCAGTCCAACCTGAAAAGTGACCTGCACCTTGGATGGAAAAGTACGCAATACTTTATCAGGAGGAAAATTCACACCACGCACAGGTACTTCCACACTCTTCTCTGCATATACATCCAGCATAAGTGTTACATCATTAAAGTCAGGAATAAACCGGGCTCCTTTTACTTTGGCCAGACTGACGCGACGATGAGTGGTATCAGACATATTCTCTAATAGCACCGACTCTGTGTAGGCGGTAGTAATGGTATCCAATATTTCCTGAGGAGCATATACCATTACCGAATCAGGAGAATAAATAACGTTAGAAATATAATACTGACGGTCTAAATCAATTTTTCCCTGCAACTTGACAGGAACTTTTTTGGCTTTTCCCCTAGTATAAATAAACTCCAATGTGTCAGGTCGAACAGTCAGTAAGCGAGTTGACTGACTCAGTTGACCTGAAATTTTCTTCAACAGAGTAGAAATTGGAATACGCACTTGTGTGCCCTTGCTTTCATAATCTTTAAAATCGATTGTAACCGGATAAAACGTCTGTCCCAACATATAATTGGCCAATACAGTTCCCCTATCTTTCACTCCTATCTTCAGTTCGCTGGGCAACTCAGAAGTCAACACTACATTATTAGGGACATTCTTCATGCGGAGAGGAATCGAAAATTCTGTTTCATAGTCATCATTCAATATCTGAAGTAACCAGAAACAGAAAGAAACGAATACAAAAAATAAGAAAATCAGGAACTCCCTGCTATTACGACTAAGCAGGAAACTTCTGATTTTCTCCAATGTCCTCAAATAGTAAATACGTATGTTCCTTTTGTCGAACATAGCTTATATAAGTTTTACTTTGTTTGTTGGTTTGCAGCAGCGTTAGCATAGATAGAATTTCTATCAATCTTAATCTTTACGCCTGATGCAATTTCCAATACCACGGTGTTATCTTCTATTTCTTTAATTTTTCCATAAATACCACCGGCAGTTATCACTTCCTGACCTACTTCCAGATTCTTACGGAAATTTGCAATTTCTTTCTGTTTTTTATTCTGCGGACGAATCATGAAGAAATACATAATAGCGAAAACAGCTACCATCATAATCAGGAATGAGTAATCGCCTCCACCTGCAGCCTGCAGAAATACAAATGATAAATTCATACTTTCAAGTTTTTTAGTTTATAATGTTGTTATACTAACGATAACAAACAAAGATATTAATTTTTCGTCAGCTTGTTCTCTTTTTTTAATTGATTAACGATTCCATCCAATGTACCGTTAATAAACCCACCACTTTTAGGAGTACTATACAACTTAGCGATTTCCACATATTCATTCAGTGACACGCTAATGGGAATATTAGGAAAACTAAGAACTTCCGCCAAAGCAATCTGCATGATAATCACATCCATAAATGCCACACGGTCAAGGTCCCAATTTTTGGTGTTCTCACTGATAAGATGACGATAATAATCAGAATTCAAAATAGCGCGACGGAACAAGCGGCGTGCAAAATCCTGGTCTTCATCATCTTTAAACTCAGGTAACAGCTCTTGTTTAGCACCATTCTTTTCATCAAAACGCTTGATTGTTTTAAGAACAAAGGTGTCTACAATTTCCTTGTCATCGTTCCAATACAGACTTTGATCTTCCAGTACTTGGTCAAGCTCTGCATTATTGAAGATTATCTTCTTATATATTTTGCGCCATACTTCGCGGTCTTCTTCATAAGAAGAAGTTTCACTTGCCATATACTCCTTATATATATCACTTTCCATAATCTGCTCACACAGATTCTTCACGAAATCAGCCTCATTTTCCCAGGTTTTCTTCTGATTATCGGCAAACTCCAACAACTGTTTATTCACCTCCAATTGGGCTATAAAACGATTCTCCACAAATTTAGTGTTGGGAAACAATTCTTCCTTGGTAGGGATAAGTTTGTTTTTCGCAGCATTCAGCTTCTTGTTTGCCTGTTTAGTTACCTCAACCATTAAAAGCAGTAGATAGTTATACAGATCGTATGCTTTAGAGAGACTAAAGAACAACTCCTTCTCGGCAGTATCCAAGTTTTTCCCTCCGTTCTGATAATAAGCATAGATTATCTGAACTATCTTAAGACGAATAAGAACTCTATTTATCATAATTCACATAAAATTATTAAGGAGTTGCAAAAGTAGGAAAATTCATTGATTTCACATAACATAATTACATTTTTTAATGCAAAATTTGTATAGAAAGGGGGAAAACGCTTTTTTCCTCGAAGTTTATAAGCAAATTCTTTGCCCATTAAAAAAAAATATCCAATTTTGAAGCCGATTTATAAAGATTCAAGTTATGGAAGAGAAAAAGAAAAGTGTAGTGGATGGTGATAAAGAAATAGTTTTCTCAAAAGCTATAAAAGCGGGAAAACGTATTTATTATTTAGATGTGAAGAAAAACCGGAAAGATGAAATGTTCTTGGCTATCACAGAAAGTAAGAAAATTGTGTCGGGTGAAGGTGACGATTCACTAGTGAGTTTTGAAAAGCATAAAATCTTCCTATATAAAGAAGATTTTGAGAAGTTTACGAACGGACTTCAACAGGCTATTCAGTTCATTACCGACGAACAAGGCCCGATAGAGCCTCATCATAGCGAAGAGATGCCGGAAACAAAAGAAAACGAAAATGAAGCGGCTCTAAGCCCCGGCGAAATAAAGATAGATATTGACTTTTAATGATATAAGGAAGAACCCGGATTAAAAAATTCGGGTTCTTTTTTTGGTCAAATCAAAAATAAGCACTACTTTTGCACCGCTTTTTTAAGCTCCATCGTGTGATATACCACATCGTGTGATGGCGAATTAAGCAACAAAAATCAACTTAATTTAGAGTAACACAAAAAATTAAAGAACAATGAAATCAATTGAAATTAAAGGTTCTGTAAGAACAGACCTCGGAAAGAAAGCAACTCGTGAATTACGTAAGAACAATGGTGTTCCTTGTGTAGTATACGGAGTACAGAAAGATGAAAACGGAAATCCCGTAGCAACTCATTTTTCAGTAACTGCTGACAGCCTGCGTAATTTGGTATATACACCGCACATCTACATTGTAGATTTGAACATCGATGGCAAAACAGTAAACGCTATCATGAAAGATATCCAGTTCCACCCTGTTAAGGATTCTATCCTTCACGTTGACTTCTATCAGATTGACGAAGCTAAACCTATTGTAATGGAAGTTCCCGTTCAGTTGGAAGGTTTGGCAGAAGGTGTACGTGCCGGTGGTAAATTGGCATTGCAGATGCGTAAACTGAAAGTCAAAGCTTTATACAATATAATTCCTGAACGTCTGACTATCGACGTTACTGCTTTAGGTTTGGGTAAAACTATCAAAGTTGGCGAATTGCACTATGAAGGATTGGAATTGATTAACGCTAAGGAAGCTGTTGTTTGTGCTGTTAAATTAACTCGTGCCGCACGTGGTGCTGCTGCAACTGCAGGTAAGTAATTACTAACCCCTTAATCCTTTTCAATGAAATATTTGATTGTAGGACTGGGTAATATAGGTGAAGAATACCGAAATACCCGTCACAACATAGGATTCAATGTATTGGACGCCCTTGCAAAGGCGTCCAATCTTGTTTTTACTGATGGCCGTTACGGTGCTACTGCCGCTATGTCACTCAAAGGACGTCAACTTATTCTGTTGAAGCCTTCTACGTATATGAACCTGAGTGGCAATGCAGTGCGCTACTGGATGCAGAAGGAAAACATTCCATTGGAGAATGTGTTGATAATAGTAGATGACTTAGCCCTTCCTTTCGGAGCTTTACGTCTCAAGAGCAAGGGCAGTGATGCCGGTCATAATGGATTGAAGCATATAGCTGCCACATTAGGAACTCAGGAATATGCCCGCCTACGCTTTGGCATTGGCAATGACTTTCCACGCGGAGGACAAATAGACTTTGTATTGGGACACTTTACAGAGGAAGATATGAAAACCATGGACGAACGTGTGGAATTGGCATGCGAAATAATCAAAAGTTTCTGCTTGGCCGGTATCAATATAACCATGAACCAATACAATAAAAAGTAATGGCTGAAGCAAGAATAGATAAATGGATGTGGGCGTCACGCATCTTTAAAACGCGCACAATAGCTGCAGAGGCTTGTAAAAAAGGCCGTGTAAGCATAAACGGTTCACAAGTAAAACCGGCACGCATGGTAAAGCCGGGAGATGTGATAGAGGTACGCAAACCGCCTGTCACTTATTCCTTCAAAGTTTTACAAGCGATAGAAAAACGTGTCGGTGCAAAACTTGTTCCCGATATTCTGGAGAATGTTACTTCACCGGAACAATATGAATTATTGGAAATGAGTAAAATCAGCGGTTTTGTCGACCGTGCCCGTGGCACCGGACGTCCTACCAAGAAAGACCGACGCAGCATGGATGAGTTTATCACACCGGAATATTTACCGGACGGTGACGACTTCGATTTCGATTTTGACTTTGAAGAGGAATAGAGATATTAGTACGTAGAGCCTATACGCCGGTGCGCGTAAGGCCTACATGCTAATCACAAGGCTACACATATAATAGCTTCACGACTTATATATTAATATTGTGTTTCTTTCTTCTTGCTCAACAAATGATAGACATCATCTCTTTCACCCACTACCCATACCACATCGCCTTCATTAAAAATCATATTAACATCCGGTCGCATCAAGTTACCATCACCTCGTTCCACACCCACCACCAGACATCTATAATCATCACGAATACCACTCTCCTTAATACTCTTACCCAAGAAAAGAGAATTGCCGTCTACCATGAACTGCTTCAAATTCATCTCACGCTTTTCAATATCCTCTTCTTCAGCGGCAGAAGAGATTCGCTCCACCTGACGGGCAAATTCCCCCAACTGCTCATCCGTACCGATTACCTGAATCGTGTCACCGGGAAATAAACGGACATTCGCACCCGGGATGTTGATACGATGCATTCCGCGGATAACAGAAGCAACATGCACTCCATATTTATGCCCCAAATTCAATTCTTTCAGTGTATGTCCCGCCCAAAGAGAATCCGCCGGAACCTCGAAATCCGACAGGTGAATATCACGTGACAATAAATGTCCCTCATATTCCGGTCGTTTCTGTCCCGTAAACTCGGCATGAATATCACGAAAACGCAAATTCTGTATAAAAGTACGTTCCATAAAGATGGACTGTTTCTTCAACCAGCGCGAAAGCATCATCATACAAACCAAAACAATAGCGACACCAACCATTAAAGCCGTAGATGCCTTGAAAATATTCTCAATAATAAATAAGACAAAAACCACAGCTATCACCATGCGCAATAAAATAGTGGACAACAACGGAGCACGGTTATAACGATTATCCTGCCACAACGCCTGGAACTCAACAGAATGATTCTTCTTCATAATAATAGCACGCAGAAACGGCGATATACACACAATCGTAAATACAGCACCTGCCAAATTTGCCCAAAACAAAGGTAGGCTTGCCCGGAACAGAGGAATGATGAAATGGAAAGAAAGAACAATTACTGCAATGCAAAGCACTGAATAGACGGCTACAATGCGAATAATAGCGGTCAACAGCTTTTTCCAGTTATTCTCATGGTTCACCGTCTGCGAGCCCGAAGAGTAACGATCTAAAATCTTTCTCCATTTGTTTGGCAAAACACTTTCTACCCGACGATAAGCAGGAACGGCCAGGCGAATCATATAAGGAGTCAAGAATGTGGTAATAACCGAAACCGCTACCACAATGGGATACAGAAAATCACTGGTTACATGGAGACTTACCCCCAATGAGGCGATAATGAAGGCAAACTCTCCAATCTGTGTCAGACTGAAACCGCACTGCATCGCCACCTTAAGCGGCTGACCTGCCAGAATCACACCCCCGGTTCCGAATACAACCTGTCCCAAAAGAATAGATAAAGTGATGGCGACAATTGGCCATGCATACTCCACAATCATGGCAGGATCCACCATCATACCGACCGAAACAAAGAATATTGCACCAAACAAATCCTTGACCGGAGCCACCAGTTTCTCTATACTCTCCGCCTCCACCGTCTCCGCCAAAATAGAGCCCATGATGAAAGCGCCGAAAGCCGGAGAAAAACCGACTTTTGCCGCCAGTACCACCATTCCGAAACACATGGCCAAAGAAACGATGAGCAATGTTTCACTCCCCATCCACTTACGCGAACGCTTCAGGAAAATAGGTATGAGATATATCCCCACTACAAACCAAAGAATCAGAAAGAACACCAACTTGCCAATACTGTATATCATCTCCGTACCCTCAAAGTTCTTACTTACAGCCATCGTACTCAACATCACCATCAGCACAATGGCAAGAATGTCTTCCAATATCAGGATACTGAGCACCAACCCGGCAAACCGTTGCTGCCGTAACCCCAAATCATCGAATGCCTTATAAATAATGGTCGTTGAAGACATTGCCAGCATACCGCCCAAATAGAGGCAGTCCATGTGTTTCCATCCAAAAGACCAGCCGACCACCATCCCGACCAATATCATACAAAATATGATGGTACATGCCGCTATAATAGCGGTTCCTCCCACTTTCACCAACTTCTTGAAGCTAAACTCCAGCCCCAAAGCAAACAGCAGGAAAATAACACCGATATCAGACCAAGTATGGATGTTTGCCGTATCTATTACTGATGGCGTATAGGGCATGTGCGGGCTTGCCAAAAACCCGGCTACAATATAACCTAAGACCAAAGGCTGCCTTAACCGTTTAAATATCAGCGTCATAATGCCGGCGCAAATAAGAATCAAGGCAAGGTCACTTATAAGGGGAGCCAATTCTGACATAATACTATATTTTTGCCTGCAAAATTATAAATTATCTACCAACTATAGAGCCTTTCCTCTGCCTATTTTATGATAAGCACCTCTTTTTTACCCCATTGTCGGCATACAAAAAAAATCTCCTCCACCCATACCAAAGGCAGGATGAAGGAGATTTAAAAAAAATGAATAATGATATTACTTTCTGAACGGTGGTTTAACAACCAACGCCTTTAATTTACGTCCACGCACATCAATGAAAATCTCTGTACCCGGTGTAGCATAAGCAGTCTGAATATATCCCATGCCGATACCAATCTTGCGAATCGGAGACATCGTTCCACTGGTTACTTCACCAATCTTTTCTCCTTCTGCATTTACCAACTCATAACCATGGCGAGGAATACCGCGATCAACCATTTCAAAGCCTACCAATTTACGCTTCAACCCCTCTGCTTTCTGCTTTTCAAGAATAGCACGCGCTGTGAAGTCCTTTCCTTCAGCAAACTTGGTAATCCAGCCTAAGCCGGCCTCCAATGGAGAAGTGGTATCACTCAGGTCATTACCATAAAGGCAGAATCCCATTTCCAAACGCAAAGTATCACGTGCGCCCAATCCTATAGGTTTGATACCTTCAGGAGCACCGGCTTCAAAGATAGCATTCCATATAGCTTCACCTACTTCAGGATAGAAATAAAGTTCAAAGCCTCCGGCTCCGGTATATCCGGTATTAGAAATAATCACATTTTCCTGTCCGGCAAATTCTCCGGTAGTAAACGCATAATAAGGAATCTCAGATAAATTAACCGAAGTAAGTTTCTGCAACACTTCCATTGCTTTCGGACCCTGAATAGCCAACTGTGCCATGTGATCGGAAGCATTCTCCAACTCGGCACCTGCCTTATTATGGCTGACACACCAGTTCCAGTCTTTTTCTATATTAGCGGCATTCACCACCAACAAATATTTTTCCGGTTCGTAATGATATACCAACAAATCGTCTACAATACCCCCTTCTTCGTTGGGGAAACAAGTATACTGAGCCTTACCAACAGGCAGAACAGCTACATTATTAGAAGTCACTTGCTGCAAGAAAGCCAATGCATTCGGACCTTTTACCCAAAATTCTCCCATGTGGGAAACATCAAACACTCCCACAGCATTGCATACGGTGAGATGTTCGTCGATAATTCCCGAATATTCAATAGGCATATTATAGCCTGCAAATTCATGCATTTTTGCTCCCAGAGCAATGTGTTTCTCAGTAAACGGAGTCGTTTTCATGTTATTATTCAATTATTTTTTAAGGTTATTATATTCATCTTATCTTGCCACCAACTCTGAAATCTTCACCACTACCATCATGGCTTTTTCCAATGACTGGATAGGAGCAAACTCATATCTGCCGTGGAAATTCAGGCCACCGGCAAAAATGTTCGGACAAGGCAACCCTTTGAACGAAAGTTGTGCACCGTCCGTTCCGCCACGAATCGCTTTCACCTTCGGAGTCACGCCGGCTTCCTCCATTGCCTTGAAAGCTATATCAATAATATGCATGACCGGTTCAATCTTTTCGCGCATATTATAATACTGATCTTTCAATTCCACTGCCACTGTTCCTTCACCATATTCTTTATTTATCTCAGCCGCCCACTTCAGCATATTCTCTTTACGTGCTTCAAACTTGGCACGGTCGTGGTCACGAATGATATAAGACAGAGTGGTTTGCTCCACCTCACCGGTCATACCTACCAGATGATAGAATCCTTCATAGCCATCTGTATGTTGGGGCGTCTCTCCACCCGGCAATAAATTCATAAACTGATTGGCTACGCACATAGAATTAATCATCTTATTCTTGGCATATCCCGGATGCACGTTACGGCCTTTTACAACTACTTTGGCAGAGGCTGCATTGAAGTTTTCAAATTCCAACTCACCTATTTCTCCTCCATCCATTGTATAAGCCCATTCACAACCAAACTTTTCCACATCAAACTTATGAGCGCCCAATCCTATTTCTTCGTCAGGATTGAAACCGACCCTAATCTTTCCATGTTTAATTTCGGGATGTTCCTTTAAATAAACCATCGCAGTAATAATTTCTGCAATACCGGCCTTATCGTCAGCTCCCAACAGGGTCTTCCCATTGGTTACAATCAAATCTTCTCCTTTATGATCCAGCAATTCAGGGAACTGGTTTGGAGAAAGAACAACATTCTCTTCCTCACACAAGATTATATCCGAACCGTCATAACCATAAACAATACGCGGAGTCACACCTGCACCGGTCATATCAGGACTGGTATCCATGTGAGCAATAAATCCTATCGTCGGTACCGGTTTGTCGGTATTTGCCGGCAGAGTGGCAAAAAGATATCCATTTTCGTCCAATGAAATATCTTCAAACCCCAGTTGTTCCAATTCAGCTTTCAAGTATTGTGCAAATACCATTTGTTTGGGTGTACTGGGAGTCACGCCACTATTATCGTCTGATTGAGTATCGAAACTTACATACTTTAAAAATCGTTCTATCAGTGTCATTTTATCTTTTTATTTTTGATTATTCAATGCTGTAAAAATAGGAAAAGAGCCGTGAACTGCCAAACAATTCACGGCTCTTTTTTCATTCTATCTTATTATTTTGATATCAGAAGCAACTGGAACCATCAAAGCAATGCGTACAAACCTTACACTTTGGCAAACCAATCGCTTCAATTAAGGTTTCCAATGTGTTGAACTTCAACGAAGTCAACCCGAAACGGTCAGCAATCATTTGCACCATCTTTTGATATTGAGGTGAATCTGTTGTAGCATATTTTTCAAGGTCTTTATTCTCATCCCCCTCTATTTCCTTAATGATGCGGCGTGTCATCAACTCCAAGTCACCTTTTGATGCAGTAAAGCCAATAAAAGGACAACTGTAAATCAACGGCGGACAAGCAATACGCATATGTACCTCTTTTGCTCCATAATCATATAAAATCTTCACATTATCGCGAAGTTGGGTTCCGCGCACAATAGAATCGTCACAAAACAAAACACGCTTCCCTTCCAGCATGGCACGGTTGGGAATCAGTTTCATTTTTGCTACCAATGAGCGCATTTCCTGATTGGCCGGAGTAAAACTGCGGGGCCATGTGGGAGTATATTTGGTGATAGCGCGATGATAAGGAATACCTTTTCCTTCAGCATACCCCAATGCCATACCTACACCGGAATCAGGAATACCACAAGCACAATCCACTTCCGAATTGTCTTTCTGTCCCATTTTATAACCGCTCATAAAACGCACTTCCTCTACATTCTTGCCCTCATAGCAAGAAACCGGAAAGCCGTAATATACCCACAAAAAAGAACAAATCTGCATTCCTTCGTTCGGCTTGCGCATTTGTTCCATTCCATCGGCACGCAAGCGGATAATTTCGCCGGGGCCCACATATTTTTCAATTTCATAATCCAGATTCGGCAGACTGCTCGACTCGCTGGTCGCAGCATAAGCGCCCTCTTTCTTACCAATCACAATGGGAGTACGTCCCCATTTATCACGCGCCACAATAATACCGTCTTCGGTCAGCAGCAACATGGAGCACGACCCTTTTATCTTATTAAATACATTCTCGATACCATCTACAAAGTCCTTACCCTGAACAATAAGCAATGCTATCAATTCCGTTTGGTTTGTTTTCCCCAGACTCATTTCGGAAAAGTGCATATTCGCAGCCAGCAAATCACGTTCCAGTTCCGGGATATTCTGAATCTTAGCTACTGTAACAATGGCAAATTTACCCAAATGTGAATTGATTACTATCGGCTGAGGGTCTGTATCACTAATAATACCTATACCCGAGTTGCCTTTAAACTTCGGAAGTTCCGATTCAAACTTTGTGCGGAAATAAGAGCTCTCCAAATTATGGATAGACCGCATAAATCCTTCTCCCTTGGCATAAGTAGCCAAGCCGCCTCTTTTTGTACCTAAATGTGAATTATAGTCCGTTCCGTAAAATAAATCGGTAACGCACTCAGCCTTTGAGACTGTTCCAAAAAAACCACCCATCCTTTTTGCTGTTTTTTGTTTAGGGTGCAAAATTACTAAAATCTCTGGAATAAACGAACAAAAAAAGTAAAATGGTACTGAATAGCTTATGAATAAAGCGTTTGCTGTGACAAATGAAGCCAACGAAACGGCTCATGCACCAAACTCCGTGATGTTCCATCAGACAATGCTGTCAAAAGGAAGCGTGTAATATTGGTCGTCAGGAATATTATCAGGATTAAATTTCATGGTTCGCTTTTGAATATGACATCCCCTTCTATCAATGAATCTGCCAATTCGATTATCCGCATCAATAATATCTGCATAAATAAAGAACTTCCATTTCGACTTGCCAAAATCAAAAGGAATCGTATCCTTTCCGGCTTTTGTAAATACAATATTTTCAGGAAAGGAAATTTGCTTGTTTTCCCATTGTCCTTCATTCGATTTGCAGGAAGCGAAGAAAGCCAAAGGCAATATCCACAAGAGCCAATCTATTTTTTAATTTTGTCATCCTATCATTTTTTATGGTTTTAGTACCCTAAACTCGCACTGAGACGTGCCTAAGTTTCCTAAGCCATCCGTTCCTTCCATCACGCCCACAAAGCTTGTATTGATGTCCGAACAGAAGAACTCCACTTCGGCTTCTCCTTTCTCATCGGTGACAATGTCCGGTTTCCACAGCAAGACGTTCCGCGCATCCGGCATCGGGCTTTGCATGTCCAGCTCATCGGGTTGGTAGAACTCGCGCGTGCCGTAATAGCCTTTTACACGCCATAGGTTGTTCATGCGAAGAAGTTCTTCTTCAGTATAGACAGGGCCTTCATAGATGATAGTTTGCCTATCTTCTACTATAAAAGTTTTACCTCCATTAAAATATTTAAACTTAGCAATTTCGTATTTTTCTCCTCTAACTGGCTGCTTTCGTCCTTTTGCAGGACATATACCTAAAGGATTATGATGTGCAGCATAATCAAATCTATAACCTATTAGGTAATGACATGATGTACAAACATAAACACCGTTCTGATTCATCTGTGCCAAGCTATCCAACCTTCCCATCATCTTATCCCGAAACACTCTTCCTTTCTTACCGGTAACTGTTATCTCAGACAAAAGAATACTGCTATCCTGACTGATAATGGGATAAT